>JBHHXN010000042.1:0-34455 GCA_046757025.1 bacterium | reverse complement strand
TTCCTTTTTGCGAATTTCGCTTTTCGGTTTGCGGCTTTTCGCTGCATTAGGAATTTTGTTGAATTGAATTCGCGAACTTTTCTGCATGAACATGAATACTAAAACTATCCGCGTCCTCTTTGTTGAGGACAACAAATTCGATCAAATGGCCTTTGAGCGGTTGGTGGATTTTGATAAGCTGCCTTATGACTACACCCTCTCCAGCAGCAAAGCCGAAACCGAAGAGCATTTAGCCAGTAAAGTCTTCGATGTGATCATCGCGGACTATTATTTGGGAGACGCCACGGCGTTTGATTTAATGCAGGCAGCCGCAGATATTCCTTTAATCATTATCACGGGATTAGGGGATGAAGACATCGCGGTGAAAGCCATGAAGGAAGGGGCTTTCGATTACTTGGTGAAAGACGTAGAAAACAATTATCTCAAAGTGCTGCCGATTGTCATCGAAAAGGCCATTAAAAGGAAGCAAGTTGAAGAAAAATACAGAATGCTTTCCCACGCTTTGATGTGCATCCACGATAGTATTTACATTACCGATGTCAACGATACCATCATATTTGTAAACAAATCTTTTTGTAAAAATTACGGGTTCACGGATGGTGAAATCATCGGTCAACCGAGCCGCATACTCTGGAAAAACGATAATCAAAATGCAAAGGATATGAAAAAGGTGATATCCGAAATTGATGAGTACGGCTGGAAAAGCCAGGTGACGCATCAAAGAAAAGACGGCACGGAATTTCCCATATACCTCTCGCGTTCGATCATTCTCGATGACAAAGGCCAGGAGCTGGCGGTGGTAGGCGTAGCACACAAAATCAATCCTTAAATCATTGACATGCGGTGACACTACCAACGGAACGGAAACAATAACGCAAATTATTCATGGTTGTTTTCCAAATCGAAAATTAAGGAAAACGCAATATTGTGCGGCGAATTGTAAAATAGTCCTTGCCTTTTACAGATAATCCTTTAAATTAAATTTAAAGACCATTTTCACATGAGCAATAGAACCGCAAATTGATATTTTAATCCCTTCGCTGTTTACAACCTGAATACTTTCACACACAAGTTAACATTTATCACAGCTCGTCTGAATCTTGCTCATAATCCAGAAATGAAAGCACCGTTGTTCGCGAGAACATTTCGTTTGGTTTTTACATCCATTTTACTCAATTTTGCGTTTCCTTTTTGATGATTAAGCAAGTGCGCATCCGGAGGCATTATGAAGGATCACGATAAATCAAAACAACAGCTCATCCAAGAGCTGAACGAGTTACGCAAGCAAATCCATTTGTGTAAAAAATTAGAGCAAAAGCACGAGCAAGTTGAAGAAGTGTTAAGGCAGCACAAAGAAAAGCTCAAAGAACAATTAGAAGAGTTGGATCATCTATACAACTCAGCGCCAGTGGGATTATGTTTGATGGATACCGACCTGCGATTTGTGTGCATCAATGAACGTCTGGCTGCCATCAACGGCCACCCGGTGCAGAAACATATCGGCCGGACTCTTCGAGAAGTGATTCCAGATATCGCAAAAATCGTCGAGCCCATTTATCGTCGTGTTATCGAAACGGGCGAGCCCGAGCTGGATTTTGAAGTGGAGGGCATTACTGCGGCCAACCCCGATGAACCCATGTTTGGTTTGGTGAGCTATTATCCGTTAAAATCCGCGGATGGTACGGTGCGCGGTGTGAGCACCGTGGTGCTGGATATCACCAAACGCAAGCAGGCTGAAGAGGCTCGGCGAAAAAGCGAAGAACGGTTTCGGCGATTATCCAGCGTAGCGTTTGAAGGTTTGGTGATTCATAAAAAAGGCTTCATAATCGATGCCAATCAAAAATTAGCAGACATGTTCGGCTACGAACTTTCTGAGTTTATTGGTATGAACGCTTTGGATTGTACGGCGCCAGAATACCGAGAACAGCTGATGAAAAATATTCTTGCTGGTTATGATAAACCGTATGAGGTGGTGGGATTGAGAAAGGATGGCTCCACATTTCCGCTAGAAATCATTGGTCGGACAACGATCTATCAAGACGAAGTGGTGCGAGTGGCAGCCTTGCGCGATATTACGGAACGCAAAAAAGCCAAAGAAGCTTTGTTGGAATCCGAGGAAAAATTTAAAAGTCTTGCAGAAAAATCGCCGAATATGATTTTCATCAACATTGCGGGCAAAGTCGTTTATGTAAACGAGCAAGCCCAGGAAACCATGGGTTACACCAAAGAGGAATTTTACTCGCCGGACTTCGACTTCTTGAATTTGCTGGCTCCGGAAAGTCGGGATTTAGCGGCAGCCAATTTTAAAAAGCACTTGCAGGGTCAGGAAATTCCGGCTTGCGAGTATACGCTGCTCACCAAAGACGGAAAAAAATTTGAAGCCATTCAGGCTACACGGTTGATAAAATACGATGGTCAGTCAGCCATTTTGGGGATCATCACCGATATCACCGAGCGCAAACTTGCCGAAGCCGCTCTGAAAAAGGAAAAAGACACCGCCAAGCTGTACCTGGATATTGCCGGTGTAATGTTTGTGGCCATCGACAAAAACCAGAAAGTCATTTTGGTCAATCAAAAGGGTTGTGAAATTCTCGGCTATGACGAGCACGAAATAATCGGAAAAAACTGGTTCGACCATTTTCTTCCACCCAGCATTCGTGACGAGGTTAGAGCGGTTTTTGACGAGCTGATGCAGGGAGAAGAATTCAAAGTCAAATATTATGAAAATCCTGTGCTTTCAAAAAGCGGCGAGGAAAGATTGATCGCCTGGCACAACGAACTGATCCGCGACGACGAGGGACACATTGTGGGTACTTTAAGCTCAGGAGAGGACATCACCCAGCGCAAGCAGGCTGAAATGGATCTGAAGCGCTCGCACGCCCAATTGCGTCGATTGTCAGCTCACCTGCAGTCCGTGCGCGAAAAAGAAAGAAAAAACATCGTGCGTGAAATTCACGACGAGCTGGGGCAAACGCTTACCGCGTTAAAAATGGACGTTTCCTGGCTGAAAAAAAGAATCGCGCCGGACGAAAAAATTCTCTCAGAAAAAATCCACTCCATGCTCGGCACCATCGACCGAGTTATCGTGTGGGTCAACGAAGTTTCCGCGAAACTTCGACCGCGCTTGCTGGATGAATTGGGCGTTAAAGATGCCATCCATTGGCTCGCCGAGGACCTGCAAAAAAGAACCGACATTCAGTGTACCTTCAGCTGCAATTTTAGCGACTTCCAATTCGATAACGACCTGTCTACCGCCATCTTCCGGATTTCACAAGAGGCTCTGACCAACATCGTGCGACATGCCAAGGCGTCCAGGGTTCAAATCGATCTCAACCAACAAAATGGCGAGCTTATTTTGAAAATTACCGATAACGGCAAGGGCATTACAGAAAAAGAAATCAACAGCTCCACTTCGTTTGGATTGATGGGCATGAGAGAAAGAATGCATACCTGGGGTGGCAAAGTGGAAATCTCCGGCAGCAAAAACAGGGGAACCACCCTTGTCGTTAAGCTGCCAATTAGTAAGGTCCAAGAGGTTGTCAAATGATAAAGGTGCTCATGGTCGATGATCATGCGATTTTGAGAGAAGGTATCAAGCAAATTCTCGAAGAATACAGCGACATCGAGTACGCCGGAGAGGCCTCCTACGGACAACAAGCTATGGACTTGATTTCCAAAAACGACTACGACGTGGTTTTGCTGGATATTTCCCTGCCGGGACGCAGCGGGTTGGAAATTATCACACAAATTAAAAATGAAAAGCCCAAACTACCGATTCTAATATTGAGCATGCATCCAGAGGAGCGTTATGCGGTGCGCGCTTTCAAAGCTGGCGCTGCCGGCTATTTGACCAAAGTCAGCGCTCCGGACGAACTCATCAATGCCATTCGAAAAGTAGCTAGCGGCCGAAAATTTGTTAGCAACTCCCTGGCAGAAGCCCTGGCCAGCTACCTGGACAGCGATGGCGATAAAGCCCCGCATGAAAAATTGTCCGATCGTGAATTTCAGGTGATGAATATGCTCGCTAGCGGCAAAACAGTCACGCAAATCGCAGAGGAGCTCTCACTCAGTGTCACCACCATCAGCACCCACCGAGCCCATATTCTCGAGAAAATGAATATGACCAACAATGCTGAGATCACCTACTATGCGTTTAAGTACGGTCTGGTAGATTAAACGCAAATTAAAAGGTTGGTAAAACAGATTTCTGATTGTTGATTTCTGATTGCAGATTTGGGATTTACGAAATTTTCTGATATAGTTAGGGTAGTAAAAATCACCGCAAAATGACTCTGTCTGGCCGATGCGGCCCCATGCCTACCGTTTCAATTATCGAACAAACTATGATTGTTTATCAATGTCGATTCTACCACATTTTGATAGTTTCTACTATTTTTTTAGAGGATTATTGTCGGTATATTATTGCCGTTGATTTTTTTTCAACTGTTTTCTTTTAACCTAAACATTTGGTGAGTCAGGAATTACTACCGAAATAGATCACGAATTGTGCTTGCGATTATGACTCAGTGAACGACCAGGATATTGCTCAGTCTCCCGTTTTTAAGTGGAAATGGTCGAAATTTTCCTTCCTGGCTCACCAAATTTCATTTTAACCCGCTTATGTAATCTTCAGTAAAAGTGCGTTGTGCAGTAAATCCCTGTACTTCTCCTATACATCCCGAAAATTTAATTACTGCGATCCATTTTTGAATCCACACTTGGCAATAATTGGGCAGGAGCCAATATTTCGGCAAATTCAGAGGTTGAAATAGATTCTCACCGAAATACACCCAATTCACTCAGGCTCCTCGAACGGGAAACAGACATTGAAGTTTGGGTCGGCGCGCAGTTGAATTTTGAGTTCACTCCATTCACAGGTATATTGTTTCAACTTCATTCGGAGAGAAAAGATATGGTCTCTGTTTGATTGATAAATGTTAAATTATTAAAATAGTCCTTGCCTTCCTTAGGAATTTGGAGTAACTTAATATCTAATTTATCGCAAAAAAGGGAATGGCGATATTCGTTATTTTTTCCAGCCACACACCACTTTACGTCAACAAGAGCCTATTTTTACCGTCACTGACAACCAATAATTCCCTATTAAAATTTACTCACGAAGCCATTTTTTATCATGAATGCAATTAAACAAAACTCCAGAAACAAAACGCGCGTTTTCGCGCGACCCGAATCCAGAACAGAGATTCAATCCATTGTTCGTCAGCAGTCGGCCATCGTTGATTTGGGCCAGCTTGCACTCAACAGCCGCGATTTGGCTGAATTGATGGAGCATGTGGTCAAGGTTACTGCCCGAACGTTAAAGGTGGAGTATTGCGCTATTTTAGAATGCTTGCCGGATGGCAAACAATTGCTGCTGAAAACCGGTGTGGGTTGGAAAAAGCAAATGGTTGGTAACGCAACCATTCGTGCGGATAGAAAATCGCAAGCGGGTTTTGCCCTGTTGACAAACGAACCTGTCGTGGCTCATGATTTCAACCAGGAAGAAAGATTCTGCGACGCGGGTATTCCAAAAGACCATCAAATTATCAGCGGTGTGAGTGTTCCCATTCAGGCCAGGGAAAAACCGTACGGAGTTTTCGAGGTTCATTCGACTCGCAAAAGAAGTTTTTCTGAGCATGAAATTTTCTTTCTGGTTTCTGTGGCGAATATTCTCGCTCAGGCCATTCAATGCAAGCGAGCCGAAGAAACTATCCGTAAAAGTGAGGAGAGATACAGAAATCTCATAGTACAGGCTGCGGACGGAATTTTTATTGCGGACAGTCAAGGCAACTATGCGGAAGTCAATCCCAGTGCCTGCGCTATGCTAGGTTATACACACGATGAATTACTCGCTCTAAAAGTTCAAGACGTGGTTTCGGAAGAAGACAGGCAATCGCATCCACTGCAAATCGAAGAACTCAAAGCCGGCAAAACCATCATCAGAGAGCGTCGATTAAAACGCAAAGATGGAACGCTGCTGCCGGTGGAAATCAGCGCGAAACAACTTTCCGATGGCCGATTGCAAGCCATTGTGCGGGATATCACGGAACGCAAACATACCGAAGAATCCCTGAAACGGCAAATGCGCCGCAATGAGCAAATCCTTCAGACTACTATGGACGGTTACATTTTAGCCGACACAAAGGGGCAGCTCGTGGATGCCAACCCCGCCTATTGTAAGATGGTAGGCTATTCGAGGGCCGAGCTCCTGCGCATGAACATACGCGAGCTGGAAGCCAATCTCGGTGACAAAGATATCGCCCGGCGAATCGACAGTATGGTGCAACAGGGATGGGCACGCTTTCAAACCAAACATCGCCGTAAGAACGGCCAATGTATCGATCTGGAAGTGAGCATCGTGATCATGCAAACTGAGGAAGAGCCGCTTGTGGCCGCATTTGTGCGGGATATCAGCGAGCAAAAGCGCTCCCGATTGGCATTGGAAGAAAGCGAAACCAAATTTCGAGCACTGGCCGAAACGACGGCAGCGGCTATCTTTATTATCCGGGATGAAAAACTACGTTATATCAATCCAGCAGGACAAGTCATGACCGGCTACCCGGAAAAAGAGCTGCTGAAGATGAAGTTCTGGAATATCATTCACCCAGAATTTCAAGAATTGGTCAAAACACGAGGTTTGCTAAGACAGCAAGGCAAACCCGTTCCAAAACGAGACGAGGTTAAAATCGTAACAAAAGCCGGTGAGGAACGTTGGGTAGATTTTACCGCCGACGCTATCGCATTCCAGGCTCAGCCTTCGGTACTCGGTACGGCCATCGACATAACTGAGCACAAGAAGGCTGAAATATCTTTGCGCGAAAGTGAAGAGCGGTTCCGACGGCTGGCTGATAATGCCCCGGATATTATTTATCGCTTTACGCTGGTGCCAAAACCAAGATTTGAATTTATCAGTCCGGCCGTTTCCACCATAACCGGCTACCCACCGCAAGATTTTTATGCGGATTCCGAACTGGGATGGCATATAATCCATCCCGACGACCGTCCCATGTTAAAAGCTCTTTATGAAGGGGTTGTACAGAAAGGCCCGCATGTGGTGCGTTGGCGGCACAAAAACGGCAAGTTTATCTGGGTTGAAGACCGCCATACACCCATCTACGATCCAGAGGGAAACCTGATCGCGATTGAGGGGGTGGCCCGGGATATCACCGAACACAAACTTGGTGAAGAAGCCTTAAAACGACGAGAGGCCATTCTAGAAGTCATTAGCGACACCGCGCGGTTTTTTATCAAATCAGCGTTTTGGACTGAGAGCTTCCACCGTATGCTGGCGCGAATTGGTCAGGCTGCTGAGATCAGCCGGGTTTATATTTTCGAAAACCACTGCGATGAGGAGGGGACCTTCCGGCTCACTCGGCGCTACGAATGGACCGCGGATGGCATCGTGCCGCAAATCAACAATCCTGATTTGTTGAATATCCCCTGGAAAGATACCGGCATGCATCGCTGGCAAACAACCTTCGCAAAAGAGAAGCCGTTATTTGGCCTTGTGCGGAATTTTCCCTTAAGTGAGCGCCGGATGCTGGAGCTCCAGGGCATCAAATCGATTGCGGTTGTGCCCATATTCACCGGCAACGAATGGTGGGGATTTATCGGTTTCGACGACTGTCTGCATGAGCGGGTATGGTCTAAAGCAGAAATCGAAGCCCTGAAAACCGTGGCTGGCCTGTTTGGGGAGGCGCTGTTGCGCAAACAGGCCGAAGAAGGCCTTCGTCTAAGCGAATCCCGATTAAAGGAAGCCGAACAAATTGCTCATCTTGGTCATTGGGAACTAAACCTGGCAGCCAACAAACTCTATTGGTCGGATGAGATATATCGCATTTTCGAGCTCAAACCACAGAAGTTCGGAGTATCTTACGAAGTTTTCCTCGACACAGTCCATCCAGATGACCGAGATTTCGTTGACCGTGAATACAAGAATTCCCTTAAAAACAAGACAAAATATGACATCGTTCATCGACTTCTCTTAAAGGATGGTTCCATCAAGTATGTTCATGAAAAATGCCAAACGGACTACGACGAACAAGGTCAACCGATAAAATCGCTGGGAACGGTGCAGGATGTCACCCATCTGAAATTGGCAGAAGAAGCCTTGAAAGAGTCTGAAGAAAAATATCGTTCTCTGGTGGAAAACGCGCCCGATTTCATCAGCATCATCACGCCGGAAGGCCAAATTCAATTTATCAACCGCACTTTGCCCGGGTTCTCTTTTGAAGAAGTCATCGGAACTACCATTTTCGATTACACCGCACCCGAGTACCATGAAACCATGAAAAACTGTTTGAAGGAGGCGGTTCACACAGCCAGGCCCATGGCTTATGAACACATTGGTGTGGGGCCCGACCAAAAAAAGGTCTGGTATTCCACACGGGTGGCGCCCATAAAAAGCGACGACAAGGTCGAGTCTTTGATGATGATTTCCACCGACATCTCTGTGAATAGACTGGCCGATGAAAAAATCCGTCAACATTTGAACAAGCTTCTGACTTTGCACCAGGCCAGTCTGGCCTTCAGTCAACTGCTCGATATTGAAGCGGTGGCGCAGAGTATTATCGATATTCTCGAAAGACTCTTAAAATGGCAGCGCGGGTCTATCTGGCTGAAAAGCGATTCTGGCAAAAATCTTCGCCTTCTGGCGTACAGCAAAATGGGAATGAGCGAAAAATTTTTACGCGCCGAGATCGCGCACCTACACAGCCTGGTAAGCCAGGTTGGAGATGGCATTTCAGGATGGGTAGCCATGCACGGCCAGGCGGTACGCACCGGCAATGTGAAGGAGGACAAACGATACATCGAAGCGGATCCAACCGTGCAGTCGGAGCTTTGCGTGCCGCTGCAAGTGGGCGGTCACACCATTGGCTCCATCAATGTGGAAAGTACGCAATTAAGCGCTTTTAGTGAATATGACGAGCGCTTGCTTTCCACGCTGGCCAATTTGGCTGCCGTGGCCATCGAAAATGCCCGCCTGTTCCAGAAGCTGGAAGATGAGCTTAGCGAGCGCATGCGCGCTGAAGAAGCGCTGCGGTTGAGCGAAAAAAGATTGTCCATAATTTTCAACGGCGTTTCCGATTGGATTGTGCTCACCGAGGTTGAGTCTGCGAACAAATTCAGAGTGGTTGCGGTGAATCAATCCATGTTGAAAAACACCGGTTTTTCAGAAAATCAAATAATCGGTAAAACAATTGACCAGGTGCTGCCGAAAGATTCCGCCCGCCATCGCATTGACAAAATCAAGCAGGCGATTCAGTCCCGGCAAAGCCTCACGTTTGAAAAAGAAGAAATTTTGCCGAAAGGCACCTTTCTATTGGAAGTTACCGTTATCCCCATTTTTAATGAAGAGGGTCATTGCACGCACGTCCTGGGTGTGAACCACGATATCACCATACAAAAGCGCACAGAAGCGGCTTTGCGCGAAAGCGAATTACGCTACCGCACGTTATTCGAGGCTGCAGGTGACGCCATCTTTATTATGAAGGACGATCGTTTTATCGACTGCAACCAAAAAACACTGGAGCTGTTCGGCTGCACGCGTGAACAGATCATCGGGCACACGCCGTATGAATATTCGCCGGACAAACAGCCGGATGGGCGGAATTCTAAAGCCAAAGCCCTGGAGAAAATCCAGGCTGCGCTGGCTGGAGAACCGCAGTTCTTTGAGTGGCGGCACATTCAATACGACGGCACCCCCTTCGATGCCGAAGTAAATTTGAATTTGATCGAATTGGGGCAATGGCGTTTTATTCAAGCCATTGTGCGCGACATCACAGAAAGAAAAAAAGCGGAAGCCGCCTTGCGGGCCAGTCAGCAGCATTACCAGGCGCTTTTCGAGGAATCGCCGGTGCCGCTGTGGGAGGAAGATTTTTCCGAAGTCAAAAATTTCATCGATGGCATACGCCGGCGAGGTGTCAAGGATTTTCGCAAATATTTTGATTCCAGACCGGAAACCGTAGCCAGGCTTGCGGGCCTGGTCAAAATTCTGGACGTCAACAAAGCGGTACTGGAGCTGCACGACGCGGATTCCAAAAAGAGCCTGCTCAAGAGTTTGCCAGCCCTGTTTACACCCGAATCATTTGATGTATTCAAGGAAGAATTGATCGCCATTGCGGAAAACCGTTCCCGGTGTGAATTCGAATCCAGTGTAAAAACCTTGTCTGGCAAAGCAAAATATATCAGCTTGAGGTGGGCACAAGTGCCCGGTTACGAAGATTCTCTTTCCAAGGTGTTCGTGTCTACCACCGATTTAACCGTACGCAAACGAGCGGAAGAAGCTTTGCGAGAAAGTGAAAAGCTGTTCCGCAACCTGTCCCTGGTGGCGCCGGTTGGTATCTTCCGCAACGATTCCGACGGCAGTTACACATTTGTCAACGAGCGTCTGCTGGAAATCATGGGCCTGGCAGAGGAACAAGCCCTGGGCCGGGGCTGGCTAAAAGCCGTGCATTCCGACGACCGCCCGCGTGTTCAAAAAGCCTGGCAGAAGGCCATTCAAACCGGCCAGCCGTTCAAAGAAAAATATCGCTTCCAGAAAGCAGACGGCACGGTCGCCTGGGTCATCGGCGAAACGCTGGCATTAGAATCTGATGAAGGGCAATTTACCGGCCACGTGGGAGCCGTGATGGATATCACCGAGCTCAAACAAATAGAAAACGCCTTGATAGTCAGCGAAGACCGCTATCGCAAAGTTTCCGAGCTAACTTCAGATTTTTCCTTTGCATTTCGGATTGAACGAGATGGCACGCTGGTTAACGAATGGGTTACCGGCGCCCTGACCCGCATCACTGGCTGGAATGCCGATGAGCTGCGGGCTAAGGGCGGCTGGACCCGGCTGATTCATCCAGACGATCAATCCATCCCCGAAACCCAGATGCGAACCCTTCTGGCAGGTAAGCCAATAACCGTGCAGTATCGCATTCGGACAAAAAAAGGAAAGATCCGCTGGGTGCAGGATTACGCGCGCCCGGTGTGGGATAAAAAAGAAAAGCGCGTGACACGTATATTTGGCGCCATCCAGGACATTACCGAACGCAAACTTTTCGAGGAAAAACTCAGTGCGAGTGAAGCCAAAAACCGGGCCATTCTCAATGCCATACCGGATCTGATGTTTCGTCTTTCTCAGGATGGAACTCACCTGGATTACCATGCTCCAAGCTCGGCTCAACTGTTTGTCAAGCCCGAAACATTTTTAGGGAAACGAGTGAAGGAAATTCTCAGCACCGAAGTGGCACAAAAATACGAATACCATATTCAAAAGTGCCTGGATAGCGGAAAAATGCAGAATTTCGAGTTCCGGCTGCCGTTCCCGGATGGCGTGCGAGACTATGAAACTCGGATGGTGGTTAGCGGAAAGAATGAGGTGCTGGCCATTGTACGAAATATCACCGAGCGGAAGCAGGCAGAGGAAGCACTGCGAGAGAGCCGCGAACGCCTGCAAATTTTGTCACACCGATTAATTGAAGTTCAGGAAACCGAGCGCCGGGCCATCGCCTGCGAGCTGCACGACGAAATTGGGCAAATTTTAACCGCCATAAAAATCAATCTGCAGACCATATCCCTACCAAAGCAACCGCCCCTGCGAGACAGCATAAAATTGATCGAAGATACTTTGCAGCGTGTACGCAATCTATCTTTGAATTTACGACCCTCCATGCTGGACGACCTGGGCCTGGAGTCGGCTTTGCGATGGTTTGTGAACCGGCAAATTCAACTGACCGGTCTCACAGCCCATTTCACCGGCGAAGAGTTTCCCGAACGGCTGCCTCCGGATATCGAAATTGCCTGTTTTCGCGTGGTGCAGGAAGCCATCACCAATATCATACGGCATGCCAGAGCCAGGCGCTTCTGGGTTGAGCTGCGCAAAACCAGACAAGAGCTCCAGCTAACGGTGCGGGATGATGGCATCGGTTTTGACCCCGAAGCTGCGCGAACACGAGCGGTTGCCGGTTCGAGTTTAGGTTTGCTGGGCATGGAAGAGCGCATTTCTCTGATCGCGGGCAAGCTAACTATTCATTCAGCGTCCGGCCAGGGAACGGAAGTGAAAGTAAGTATTCCAAATCAAGCCATAAAATCACTACAAATAAAGGGTGGTACAGATGGAGAAACTAAACGTTCTCATCGCCGATGACCACACGCTAGTGCGGGCTGGGTTGCGGTCGCTTTTGGAACAGATCAAAGATGTGAAGGTTTTGGCGGAGGCCAGTGACGGGTATGAAGCGCTGGAACAAATCCAGAACCGGCAGCCGGATGTGGTTTTAATGGACATTGCCATGACCGGATTGAACGGTTTGGAAACCGCGGAACGCATTAGCCGGGACTATCCCGACGTGAAAGTCATCATGCTTTCCATGCATACCAACGAAGAATATGTAGTGCAAGCTTTGCGCGCGGGAGCGGTGGGGTATCTGGTGAAAGATGCGGCGCAAACCGAGCTGGAAATTGCCGTCAAAGCGGTGGCGCGCGGCGAAACTTACCTTTCCCCCGTCGTGTCCAAACACGTCATCGATAAATACCTGAATCGCACGCAGGCTGGCTCGCCTGAGAAAATCAAAGAATCCATCCAGCCATACCCACGAGAGAAATTGACCCTGCGACAGCGGGAAATCCTTCAGCTCATCGCCGAAGGCCACACCACCCGGCAAATCGCTGAAAAGCTGCACGTCAGCGCCAAAACGGTGGACACGCACCGAACTCAGCTCATGGATCGACTGGACATTCACGACATCGCTGGTCTGGTGCGCTATGCCATCCGTATTGGTCTGGTCACGCCGGAGAAATGACCATCCTGCGATAGCGAAGTAGCTGAAGGAGGGTCAAATAAAACCAAGATTTCTCGCTCCACTGTACCGTCCCGGTTTATTCACAAGCCATTTCGCGATTGATGGATTTCCCTTGCTTATCTACTTAAAAATTAGTATAATTGTGCGTTGTTTCTGCTAATTTTATTTTGAACGAATTGGGAATAACATGTGGTACATCGCCAAAGGTTTACAAATTATCGGTTTAGCGCAAGTGTTAATCGGATTGTATATCGGGTTTTCGCAAGATGACCTGGGCGCTGAGGTAAAGATTGCGATTATCGGCGTGGCCATTTTTATCGTGGGCAGATTGATCGAAAATAAGTTTGGCAGTAAATGACCCGCGACCTGACTTTATGCATAATCGTGAAGTACGATTTAATTATCAAAAGTAGATGAAGAATGTTCTGGCTATGGTGCTCGCCGGCGGGCGAGTCGATGAATTAAGTGTTTTAACCCTCCGACGTCCCAAATCTGCGGTGCCCTTTGGCGGCATGTACCGCGTTATCGATTTCCCCTTGAGCAATCTCATGCATTCGGGAGTGGAGAATGTCGGCATTCTCAGTCAGTATCGCTCCTATTCACTGATCAACCACATCGGCGTCGGCGCCTGGTGGGATTTTCTGGGGAGAAATCGCGGCGCCACCATGTTGCCGCCTTCTATGGGCTACAAAGCCAGCGACTGGTACAAAGGCAGCAGCGATGCGGTTTTTCAGAATCTGGAATTTGTAAAAATACACCAACCGCAAACCGTGCTGATAATATCTGGCGACCATATATACAAAATGGATTACCGGCAGATGCTGCGCTACCATCGCGAAAAAGACGCGGATTTAACCGTGGCCTTTTATTCCATCGACGGCAAACAGAGCTGCCGATTTGGCGTTGCTGAACTTGATGAAGAAGACGGGAAAATCGGCGGCCGCATTGTGAATTATCGTGAAAAACCCAAAGACGTTTTTTATCCCTGGGCCAGTTTAACCATCTATCTGTTCAAGCCATCGGTGTTAAACGAGGTTCTGGAAGAAAATGCGCGTCTTTCGGATTCACATGAGTTCGGCCGAGATATCATTCCGGCGATGTTGAGTAAGTACCGGGTTTACGGCTATAAATTTGACGGATATTGGGGCTATGCCCGCACCATCGATGAATACTGGCAAACCAACATGGACTTGCTGCAGGACCGTCCGGCTATCGATTTGGAAGCCTGGCAGGTACGCACCAATCTCGACCATGATGGCTTGCGGGATCGCGCGCCAGCCTGGTTAGGCCCTCAAGCCGACGTGCAAAACGCCTTGATTCAAAACGGCTGCGAGATAAATGGGCAGGTTGAAAATAGCATCCTGTTCCCCGGGGTGAAAGTAGCGGAAGGAGCGGCAGTGAAAGATTCTATTTTGCTGTTTGATACGGTAGTGGAAGCCGGCGCGGTACTTGACAAGGTGATAACCGATGTGGAGGTGCAAATCGGTGCGGACAGCCATGTGGGAGTGGGAGAGCAGATCATCCCAAACCGTGAATTTCCTGAGCTGCTGAGCTCGGGGTTGACTCTGCTGGGTCGCGCGGTTCAAATTCCCCCAAAATTACAACTGGGGCGAAATTGTATTGTCAACCCATTGAAACAGGCTGCTGATTTTACAGAAAAAAGCTATGCTACCGGAGTGAGCATTTTATGACTAAAACGCTGGTGATGCTGTTGGCCGGCGGCGTGGGTAGCCGGCTGAATATCTTAGGTTATGCTCGGGCCAAACCCGCCGTCCCTTTTGGCGGCGTTTACCGCATAATCGATTTTACGCTCAGCAACGTGATGAATTCCGGTTTGGATTCCGTGGGCGTGCTTACGCAATACAAACCCTTGTCCCTGATGAAACACATCGGTACCGGGGAACCGTGGGATTTTATCGGTCGTACCCGCGGCGCGAAAATATTGCCGCCGAGGACGGGACAAAAGGATTCTGACTGGTACCAGGGCACAGCGGATGCAGTGCGCCAGAATATCGATTTCATCGAATCCAACCTGCCAGAGCGGATTTTGGTGCTTTCCGGAGATCATATTTATAAATTAAATTATGCCGATCTCATCGCGCATCACGAGCAAAACCGCGCGGATCTAACCGTTGGCATGATGTTCGTACCCTGGCAGGACACCAGCCATTTCGGCATTGCTACCATCGATGACAGCAAGCGCATCATCGAATGGGAAGAAAAGCCCGAAAAAGCCCACAGCAATCTGGCTTCCATGGGCATTTATGTGTTCTCCTCCAAATACTTGCTGGATGTTTTGCGCAGTCATAAAGAACATGATTTTGGCAAGCACATCATCCCCGCGGCGGTTGAAAACGATCGGGTTTTTGCCTTTCCGTTTCAGGGGTATTGGCGCGATGTGGGGACCCTGAAGGCTTATTGGGATGCCAACATGGATCTGCTGGACGGTCGATCGGGATTAAATCTCGCCGAATGGGAAGTGCGAACCAATGTCGAAGAGGAAGGAAGATTGGGCGACCGGCCGCCGTCTTTTTTTTCGCCTGCTAGTAGCGTGAAGAATTCCGTTATCTCTCCCGGATGTGTCATCTTGGGTCATGTGGAAAACTCCATTTTTTCCCCGGGTGTGTACGTCGGTCGGGGCGCCCGGGTCACGGATTCGGTGGTCATGCACGACACGCGCATTTTGCAAGAAGCACAGGTTTCCGAGTGTATCATCGACAAGTCGGCGGTGATCGGCGAGAAAACCGTGCTGGGCGCCGGTTCAGCACAGGTGGCGAACAAAGAAAAACCGCATCATCTTGCCAGCGGATTGGTTATTGTGGGAAAAAACGCTCAGGTGCCGCCGGGATTTACCGTCGGCAAAAATTCCATTCTGCATCCCGAACTGCGAGCGGAAGATTATTCTGAACGCACCATTCCTCCGGGAGAGACTGTTCGACCGCGATAAACTGAGGTAAGAAAATTGAAGGCAATCATTATGGTCGGGGGACTGGGAACACGGCTGCGACCTCTGACCTGCAAAGTGCCCAAACCTATGCTGCCAGTGGCAAATCGGCCCATCCTCGAACACACCCTCAATTTGCTAAAAAAACACCGTTTAACCGATATCATTTTTCTTTTGTATTATCAGCCAGAATATATCCGTGACTATTTTGGCGACGGAACAAATCACAGTGTAAATATAAGCTATGTTGCTTCTGAAGCGGATTACGGTACAGCCGGTGCGGTCAAACAAGCCGCGCATCTTGTGGATGAGTCATTTATGGTGATTTCGGGAGACGCGGTCACGGATTTAGACCTGACCCGCTTCATGCAGTTTCACCGAGAAAAAAGGGCGCTGATTTCTCTGGCTTTGTCGCATGTGGAAAATCCGTCGCCATTCGGAATTGCGCTCACCAACAGCGAAGGCCGCATCACCCGCTTTTTAGAAAAACCTTCCTGGGGTCAGATTTTTAGTGATTCGGTGAATATGGGCGTGTATGTTTTGCAACCGGCGGCTTTAGAACACATTCCCCCTAAACAGGAGTACTATTTTTCCCGAGACCTGTTTCCAAATCTACTGCGAAAAGACCTGCCGCTGTTTGGATTTATCGATGATTGCTACTGGAAAGACATTGGCAGTCTCTCTTCCTATCAGCAGGTGCATTTTGATTTTTTTGAGAAGAAGATCGAGCTGGAGCTGAAAGAACCCGAAAGTCGCGGCGTCTGGCGCGGTCGCCATTGTCAAATCGGTAAAAACGTGCGGTTTGAGGGCGCAGTGATTTTAGGAGATAATTGCAGAGTGGAAAGCGGAGTGGAGCTGGTGAACACGGTGGTGGGAGAGGGCTCGGTGATCGGGCAAAATTCGAAAATCGAAAATTCCGTTTTATGGCAGGAAGTACAAATAGATAAAGGCAGTGAAATCCTCAGAGCGGTGGTGGGAAGTCAAACCCGCATTGGCGAGCAGACGGTGGTTGCAGAAAATGTTATTATCAGCGATCATACTCAAATCGGCAGCCAAAGTCAGATCAACGCCAACGTAAAAATCTGGCCGGATAAGGAGGTGGATGTGGGTTCGGTGGTGAATTCCAGTCTGGTCTGGGGAGAAAAGTGGCAGCGCGAATTGTTTACGGACGCACGGGTTACAGGATTGGCCAATTACGAAGTCTCGCCGGAGTTTGGCGCGAAATTAGGCGCGGCATTTGGCGCCTGGCTCGGAAAAGAGCACAGCGTGATGGTCAGTCGTGACGCCACGCCGGCGTCGCGCATGATTGCCCGTGCCATGGTTTGCGGTCTGATGTCAGCGGGCGTCAATGTACATAGTTTGCAGGTGATGCCCATTCCCATTGCAAGATACGCGCTGCGGTCGGGACGTGAAAACGGCGGCGTGCATGTTCGGCGTTCCCCCTTTGATAGAAAATTGATCGACATTTTGTTTTTTGATGATAACGGGCGGGATTTTTCGCCGGCCACCACTCGCACTTTTGAGCGCATATTCTTCCGCGAAGATTTTCCGCGCGTGGCGTTTGATGAAGTGGGTAAAATTCAATATCCCGTACGCGTGGCCGAATCTTACATGCAGGATTTTCTCGCGCATATCAATGTTCCGGTCATCGACTCGGCTAAATTCAAAGTCGTGATCGATTATTCCTATGGCGCCGCCACTCAGATCTTCCCTACCATCCTGGGCAAACTGGGCTGTGAAATCACCGCATTGAATGCCTATCTGGATGCGGAGAAAATTACCCGTACTCCGCGTAAATTCGAACAGGCGCTGGAACAGCTTTCGAAAGTGGTCAAAGTCACAGGCGCCGATGTCGGCTTCCTCATCGATGCCGGGGCGGAAGTCATCCGCTGTGTGGATGAGAAGGGACGCATCATCCCGCCTGAACGGCTGGCCGTGTTGGTGACAAAACTGTATTTCGACTCGATGCAGCCGCAAAAAATCGCCGTGCCGGTTTCGGTGCCACATCAGATCGAACTGTTTGCCAGAGAAAAAAATATCGATATCGAATATACCGCGGACAATGTGGGCGCGATCATTAAAGCCACCGAGGACTCTGATGTGAGCCTGGCATTAGATATCAAAGGCGGCTTTATTTTCACCGACTTCCACTTTGCTTACGACGGCATGTTTACGCTGGTGAAAATACTGGAGCACATGGCCCGGTCAAATATCTCACTCGGAAAGCTTCATGAGACCGTACCACAGCGAGCGTTCCGTTTGGAAAGCATCCCCTGTCCCTGGGAAGTCAAAGGCAAGGTTTTTCGGCATCTCACTGCCGATTCCGAGCAAAACGAGCGGCTCATCATCGATGGTGTGAAAGTACTTTTCGATGACGCCTGGGTGTTGGTCCTTCCCGACCGGGATAAAGCATTTTGTCATGTTCTCGCCGAAGCTAGCCACGATCGTACCGCAAAAAAACTCGTTGAGCAGTACAAGCGTAAGATTTTAAACTGGATTAGGATGTAATTGCTGCAATCCGTAAAAATCCACTTTTTTAACCCCGCTTTACTCTTGACTTTAACCCTTTTTTTTGCTATTATTCTTAGTTTGTTTCAAAAGCTTTGGGAATGAATAAACAGCCGGGGAGTGGCTAAAAATCAGGGCGTCAGTACAATTGAATGGGCCGATTTGGAAAACCTTGTTTTTTGAAACCAGTAAAATGTTAAATACGTTGTTGAGACATTGATTTGTGAAAAGATAACATGTTAATTTAATTGATTTCAAAATATTAAGAGGGAAAAAATGGCTAAAAAATATCAAAATTTTATCGGCGGGAAATGGGTAGATGCTTTCAGCGGCGAAACGTTTGAAAACCGCAACCCGGCCAATTGGCAGGAAACGCTCGGCGAATTCCCCGATTCAGGTGAAAACGAAGTGGACACGGCGGTGCAGTGTGCCCGGGAGGCTTTCGACGCCTGGCGATTGACGCCGGCGCCGGCCCGGGGCGACATCATCCGCAAAGCCGGCGATATCATGAGCCAGCGCAAACAGGAAATCGCCAGGGACATGACCCGGGAAATGGGTAAGGTACTCACCGAAACTCTGGGCGATGTGCAGGAAGGCATCGACACCGCTTACTATGCCGCCAGCGAAGGTCGGCGATTGTTCGGGCACACGGTGCCATCGGAGCTGCCCAACAAATTCAACATGTCCATGCGAATTCCCATGGGCGTGGCAGGCATCATCACCCCGTGGAATTTCCCCATGGCCATCCCCACCTGGAAGATTTTTCCAGCGCTGGTGTGCGGTAACTGCGTGGTGTTTAAACCAGCCAGCGACACCCCTTTAACCGCTACCACTTTTGTGGAAATTTTGTTAGAAGCCGGCGTGCCGGAAAAAGTAGTGAATCTGGTGCACGGCCGCGGCAGCCGCGTGGGCACACCGCTGGTGAATCACCCCGACGTGAATTTGATTTCGTTCACTGGTTCCACCGCCGTGGGCAAGGCCATTTCCAAGGCGGCGGGCGATACGCTGAAACGCGTTTCGCTGGAGTTGGGCGGTAAAAATGCCCAAATAGTCATGGAGGACGCCGATCTGGATCTGGCGCTGGAAGGGGTTTTGTGGGGAGCGTTTGGAACCACCGGCCAGCGTTGCACCGCCACCAGCCGATTGATTCTACACGAAAAAGTGTACGACCGGTTTATGGAAATGTTGTTGAACGCAACGCGCAATTTGAAGCTGGGCAACGGTCTCAATGCCGAATCCGATGTCGGGCCCATGATCAATCGGGGACAAATCGAGACCGTACAAAATTATGTCAACATCGGAAAAGAGGAAGGCGCGCAGATTTTGATCGGCGGCAGCGATTTCAAAGAAGGGGACTGTGCCAATGGCTGGTATTTTCTGCCGACGATTTTCACGGAAGTGACGCCGAAAATGCGCATTGCAAAGGAAGAAATTTTTGGGCCGGTGCTGTCGGTGCTGCGGGTAAAATCGTTCGAAGAAGCCATCAAAACCCTGAACAATACGAAATACGGTTTGTCGTCTTCCATTTACACCAACGACGTCAATCGAGGCTTTCAGGCCATGCGCGATATTGAAGCCGGCATCACCTACATCAACGGTCCCACTATCGGCGCCGAAGCGCACATGCCGTTCGGCGGCGTAAAAGAGACCGGCAACGGCCACCGGGAAGGCGGCTGGGAAGTGTACGAATTCTACACCGAAACCAAAACGGTTTTCGTGGATTTCTCCGGCAAATTGCAACGGGCTCAAATCGACAATTATTAATAGCGAAATGGGTGTTCACGCTTTAGCGACTGTGTGAAAATATGAGAAATTCACTAAAACCCAGGGGCGCCCACATTGTCATTCTGAAAGAATCTTTATAATAATTAACACCTTACGTCTGTTTAAATAAGATTCTTTCTGCTTGTCCCGCAAGGCGGGGAATGACACAACCCCTGTGTTTGATTTTTTACACAATCTCTTAAGCGTGTTCCGGCCATGTATTTCCCGGCAAACTGGCTTGTATGGTACGCTTTGAAATTACTAAAATGTCAGCGGATTAAACATCATAATAATTCAGTTAGTTGCTTTGAGATTTTGCTTGATTTGGAGCAAAATCAAAATTTGTAAATTTATCGTGTTAATAACGGAAAATATTGTTAAATCTGAAACAAAAAGTAGAAGGACCATTTAATGACATCTTTGCCAAATATCACACCGGAACGGGTTTTTCCAATTTTAAATAAACACATCCTCGTCGATGGTTTTGACGGGATGGTAATCGATCTGAAAAAGAGCCAGGGGAGCTACATTTTCGACTCGTTGAAAAATCGCCGCTACCTGGATCTGTTCAGTTTTTTTGCCACCGCGCCCATCGGGCATAATCATCCCGATATGTTAAAAGAGGATTTTAAAGAAAAAATTCTCAACGTGGCCATCATGAAGCCCTCTAACTCCGATTTTTACACGGTGGAGATGGCGGAGTTCGTCGAACTATTTTCAAAATATGCCATTCCCGAAGGGCTGCCGAATTTGTTCTTGATCAGCGGCGGCGCGCTGGCGGTGGAAAACGCGCTGAAAGCGGCGTTTGACTGGAAAGTGCGAAAAAACTTCGCTAAAGGGTACAAACAAGAAAAAGGCACCCAGATCATGCATTTTAAGCAGGCCTTTCACGGGCGCACTGGCTACACTTTGTCCCTGACCAATACCGCGGATCCGCGTAAAACCAAGTATTATCCCAAATTTAATTGGCCGCGGATTACCAATCCGAAAATCCGCTTTCCAATGACCGCTGACCATCTGGAGAAGGTGGCGGCGCTGGAAAAGCAGGCTCTGGCAGAAATGAAAGCCGCGGTGCATGAAAATCCCGACGACATCGCGGCCATCCTCATCGAGCCCATTCAAGGGGAGGGTGGGGACAATCATTTCCGCAAGGAATTTTTGCAGCAATTGCGTACGTTTGCGGATGAAAACGACATCCTGTTGATTTTCGATGAAGTGCAAACCGGTGTAGGCCTGACGGGTAAAATGTGGTGTTTTCAGCATTTTGGCATGCAGCCGGACATGATTACATTCGGGAAAAAAACTCAGGTCTGCGGTTTCCTGTGCAGCGACCGCATTCACGAAGTGGCGGACAACGTTTTTAAAGAAGCCAGCCGCATAAACTCCACCTGGGGGGGGAACCTGGTGGATATGGTGCGCTTTGGCCAATATCTGCAAATAATTGACCGGGAAAATCTCATTGAAAACGCGAAAAACATCGGTGAATATTTTCTACGGCAATTGCAGAATCTCGAACAGGAATTTGCTGATCACATCTGCAACGTCCGTGGCCGTGGATTGATGATCGCGTTCGATTTGCCGGACGAGACCTTCCGAAATCATTTTTTGTACAAATTATTTGAGAACGGCAGCATTGCCTTGACCTGCGGTCACGCTTCCATCCGATTCCGGCCGGCGTTGAACATCACCCGCGAGTTTGTGGATGAGGCTATGAGTATCGTAACCCGCAGTCTGGAAGAAGTTTTGCACGAAAATGGCGAACCCACTGCAGCCAAAGTAGAAGATAAAGCGCAGTTTGAATTATGAACAACCAGCTTGTTGCCGAAAAAGATGGCGATGCAAAGCGCAAGACATTTTACCGATGCGGTTTTTAGAGCATGAAAGAGCTGGAAAACCCGTTGCCCGCTGGTACTCTGTTTGTGGTGAGTACCCCCATCGGCAATTTAAAGGATATGACGCTGCGCGCGATTGAAGTGCTTTCTGAAGTCGATCTGATAGCGGCGGAAGATACCAGACACACGCGAATTTTATTGCAACATTTTAAGATAAAAACTTTGACAACCAGTTATCACGATTTTAACAAAGAAAAAAAAATCCCCACTTTAATTAAAAGATTAAAAGGAGGTGAGAAGATAGCGCTGGTTTCAGATGCTGGGACGCCAGGTATCTCTGATCCGGCCTACAAGCTAGTGAAAGCGTGCGTGGAAAGCGACGTCCCCATCGAAGTTATTCCGGGCGCCACCGCTTTTGTACCGGCCTTAACGTTATCCAGTTTACCCACCGACCGCTTTGCGTTTGAAGGGTTCTTGCCCAGAAAACGGGGTCGAAAAAAAAGGATCGATTCCTTAAAGGACGATCCGCGGACGTTAATATTTTATGAGTCTCCATATCGTCTATCCAGCACCTTTTCGGATTTAGAAGATGTTTTCGCTAATCGAAAGGCGGCGTTGGTACGTGAGATCACCAAAAAATTTCAGGAAGTACATCGGGGAACGGTGCGCGAATTGAAATCAAAACTTACTCAAATTAAGTTAAAAGGTGAGTTTGTACTTGTCATTGAGGGTAAAGGAAAGGGAGAATAAAAATTGGCAAAGTTTAATATTTTCAAATGGAAGATCAATGTTCTGCCTAACGGCATTAAAAACTGGTATCTGGGACTCATTCAACCAGTGGTAAAATTTTTTGTTAGACTAGAGCTCAACCCCAATTTTTTTACCACCATTGGTTTTATTTTGACCATTGGCGCCGCGGTCTTGTTTGCAACCGGTCATCTCACCATCGCCGGTGGAATTATTTTACTGGCCGGCACCTTCGATATCATCGATGGCAAGGTTGCCCGGGCCACCAAGCGCGTCACGAAATTTGGCGCGTTGTATGACTCCACGCTGGACCGCTACGCCGAAGTGATCATGTTTTTTGGACTGGCTTTTTATTTCGTCAAGGCGGATATGTTTATTACATCCGTCGCCGTGTCATTTGCACTGGGCGGGTCGGTCATGGTAAGCTATGTGCGCGCCCGAGCCGAAGCCCTGGGATTTCAGTGCAAAGTCGGTATCATGCAGCGGCCGGAGCGCGTGGTTTACATTGGATTTGGTGCCATTTTGTCCATTATCCACTTGTACGCTTTGATTTTCGCCATCTTGCTTATCGCTGTTTTTGCCAATGTCACTGCCATTCAAAGAATCTATCACATCTGGGTGGCGGAAAACGGCAAGAAAAAGCAGAAGTTGACTCAAGCGGAAATGGATATGGTATGAAACGGAACGTCCTAGAAATCGTTAAAGGGAGTTTGTACCACAGTCAGGGCTGTTGGAATCAATAAATCTTTCGACGGAATTCAGGAAAATGTGGGGATAAGAAAAATTAGCCACTTTGAAATGGGCATTTTTCACTTTACATATTGAATTCTTTAAATGGCTTGGGAGATTATTTGCACAAAAATACACTAGTTCAGTGGTCATATTATAGAAAACGACACGTTAAATTCACGAATAAATGAAGATTAAACTAACTATTTGCAACTTGAATTATTTGAACACAGGAGGGCGAATTGGATCAAAGAGAACTTAAAATTACAGAACCGAAAGGCAAATTAGGTGTGCTGTTGCCTGGTTTGGGAGCGGTCAGTACTACGGTCATTGCCGGCGTGGAGGCCATCAAAAAGGGTCTGTCTAAGCCGTTTGGCTCGGTCACGCAAATGGGTACTATTCGACTGGGTAAGCGTACGGAAAATCGCGTACCCAAAATAAAAGATTTTGTGCCGCTGGCGGATTTGAATGATCTGGTTTTTGGTGGTTGGGATATTTATGAAGAAAACTGTTACGAAGCGGCTTTGCAGGCGGGCGTATTGGATAAAGCGTTGTTAGAGCAATTGCAACCGGAATTGCAAGCGATCACACCCTGGAAGGCGGTCTTTGATCAAAATTATGTTAAAAAATTGAGCGGCACAAACGTGAAATCCAGCCCGAACAAGTGGGAGCTGATGCAGCAGGTGCGGGAAGATATTCGGAGTTTTAAAAGCACTCACAATTTGCAAAACATGGTGATGGTTTGGTGCGGCAGCACGGAAGTTTTCATGGAGCCGGACGATCCCGTCTATAAAAATTTAGAGGATTTCGAAAAGGCCATGAAAGAAAATCATCCGGCCGTGGCGCCAAGCATGCTCTATGCGTATGCCGCCATTGCTGAAGGCGTCCCTTATGCCAACGGCGCCCCCAATTTGAGCGCCGATTTTCCCGCCATGATTGAATTTGCCAAAGAGAACAACGTGCCCATCGGCGGGAAAGATTTCAAAACCGGCCAGACTTTGATGAAAACCATTTTAGCGCCGGGACTAAAAGCGCGCTGTCTGGGACTTTCAGGCTGGTTCTCCACCAACATTTTAGGCAACCGCGATGGCGAAGTGCTGGACGATCCGGAATCCTTCAAAACCAAAGAGGTGAGCAAACTCGGCGTGCTGGAATACATCCTGCAACCCGAGGTCTATCCCGAGCTGTACGGCGACATCTACCACAAAGTCCGCATCAACTATTATCCGCCGAGAGGGGATAATAAAGAAGGTTGGGACAACATCGATATTTTTGGCTGGCTGGGTTACCACATGCAGATCAAAATCGATTTTCTGTGCCGGGATAGTATTCTGGCCGCACCCATTGTGCTGGATCTGGTACTGTTTTTAGACTTGGCGGCTCGTTGCGATATGAAAGGCATTCAAGAGTGGCTTTCATTCTATTTCAAAAGTCCCATGTCCGCTGAAGGGGTTTATCCAGAGCACGATATTTTCATTCAAATGATGAAATTGAAAAACACCCTTAGGCATTTGAAAGGAGAGGAGCTTATTACGCATCTGGGCCTGGAATATTACGATTAATCAATTTGTGGAGGAGGACGATTACTACTTACAAACAAGGGAATGTGTGAAATAAAATGAGTAGGTTAATAAAGCAATTTGACTGACAAGTCTCCTCTAAAAAGCATTCTGAAAACCTCTTTGCCCGCGGTGATTGATCTGTCATCTCAAACCTTCATGTGGACGGTGGAGGCGATTCTGATCGGCAAAATCAGCGCCGCGGCGTTTGCCGGGGTTGGGATGGCCGTACAATTTATTATCGTGGTGTTGACGGTTTTGCTGACGTTTATCGTGGGCAGCTCTGTGATCATCAACCGCTATTTGGGCGCCAAAGATTACTGGCAGGCAAACCACATTTTAGGCCAGGCACTGATGCTTGGCATTTTCATGGCGGTGCTGATTGCTGCGGGTTGGTATTTTGGCGCCACGCATTTGTTTAAGCTCATCAAAGAGGGCGGGTCCGACGCACGGGAAGCCGGTATCATCTACCTTAAAACGGTGGCCATGTTTGCGCCTCTGGTGCTGACCAATTTCGTAGCGCTGGGCATCATTCGCGGCGCCGGCGACACGCGCTACGCCATGATGATCAATCTTTCCGTCAACACGCTGAACTTGATACTGGCTCCCATCTTCATTTTTGGATTGCTGGGCTTTCCCCGATTAGAAGTGCGCGGCGCGGCCATGGCTATGGGTACAGCTCACTCTCTGGGTTTTTTTGCCACGTTGTACTTGCTCAGAAGCCGAAAGTCGGCTTTGTTTCTGTCATTTAAGGAATTGACCACGCCTAATTACAGAACGTTTAAAAGACTTTTCAACGCCGGCGTACCCACCACCGTAGAACAACTGGTGTGGGCTTTTGGTCAATTGGTGGTCACCGCGTTTGCTGCGCGCATCGGAATCGTGGTGTTGGCCGCGCATCAGGCATTTTTGAGAATACAGGCTATTTTATCCATGTTTTATCTGGGATTCGGATTAGGGGCCATGACTTTGGTGGGTAAATATTTAGGCGCCGATAAACGCAAAGACGCCGAAAAAACCGCACTCACTGCCAGCGCGGTGGTGTTTGTGTTTTCGTTTGCCGTTTTTGTGGTCATCGCCATTTTCGCAAAATCACTCATCACGCTTTTTACCGCCGATCCACAGGTGGTGGCCATCGGCTCGAAGGTCATCATCCTGTTTGCCATGGTGCAAATTCCCAAAGCACTGGACGGGGTGTTGATCGGAAATTTGCGCGGCGCCGGCGATTTAAAATGGCTCATGTGGATTACCATCGCCAGCGTGGTCTTCATGGAAATCGGTTTGAATTGGATGCTGGTGTTTGTCTTCGACATGTCTTTGATGGCATTGTGGTCGGTGCATTTTAGTGATGAGATTTTGAGAACCATCGTGAATTTCTGGCGTTTTAAGGGTGGTAAATGGAAAACAAAACATTATTAGAATCCCGATTTTGCATTTCAGAAACCGGAATTTTTTAAGAATTTAGAAGAAAATTCTATGATTGCTCAAACCAAAGGGATTTCGATTATGTTCCGCTTACATTAAGGAATATCGGGAATGGACTTTTATCTGTGTAATATTAAGCTTGAAGTGACAAAATGGGTGGGATGTTAATTACATTCGAGGGCATTGACTTTTCAGGCAAGTCGGTGCAGGCCCGTCTTTTGCAGGAAAAGTTAGTTCAACAAAAATATTCGGTACTCCTGCTCAGGGAACCCGGCGGAACCACCATTTCAGAAAAAATTCGCGATGTGTTGTTAGATACCGATCATGCCGAAATGTACGCGAAAACCGAGCTGCTGCTTTACGCTGCAGCGCGGGCGCAAATGGTCCAGGAACGCATCCTTCCTTTTCTAAAAGACGGCGGTATCGTCATTTGTGACCGTTATTTTGATTCTACCACCGCTTATCAGGGGTACGGTCGACAAATTGATTTGGAATTTATCAATAAATTGCATATTTTTGTAACACAGGGTGTGAACCCGGATTTAACTTTTTTATTTGACCTGGATCCGCAGAACACCAGCGAGCGAAAAAAACTGAGTAATGTGAGAATGGACCGTCTCGACAAAGAAAATGTGGATTTTCAAATGCGCGTGCGAAAAGGGTATTTGAAAATCGCACAGGCTGAGCCGCAGCGATACGTGATCATCGACGGCTCGCAATCCATTGCCGCCATTCAAAAGGAAATTTATGATCACACAAAATCAAAATTAAATCGATGATGTATTCTCCATACATACGGAGGTAGTTATGACCACCAAAAAACAAATGTCCGCTATTTTCATCATAATCATCGTGCTGGTCACGTTTAGCGGCTGGGTATCCAACTGGGTTTCCGCATACAGTCCGGACTATTACCACCAGGTGCAAAAAAATATCGAATTGTTTGGTCGGGTTTATCAGGAAATCGCCAAGAAATACGTGGAAGAAGTTGACCCGTCCAGCTTCATGCGCGCCGGCATCGAAGGCATGCTGGCAACGCTGGATCCGTACACGGTTTTGGTGGAAAAAGATGACAACGCCGAGCTGCAAATCATGTCTTCCGGCAAATACGGCGGACTGGGTATGCGCATTGGCCTGCGCGGCGGCACCCCCACCGTGGTGGAGCCGCCTTTCGATGGCACACCGGCGTTAAAAGCTGGCATTCGCGAGGGCGATAAAATCATCGAAGTCGATGGCGTGAAAACAAAAGGGCTGTCCATTTCCAAGGTGGCCAACCTCTTGCGGGGTGAAATTGGCAGCGAAGTGTTTGTGGTTGTCGAGCGCGAAGGGGAGGAAGCGCCAATCGATTTTCGTCTTATCCGCGCGGAAATCGTGGTCACCGACGTCGCTTATTCCGGATTTGTTCAGGACGGCATCGGATTCATTCGTCTGAGCCATTTTTCTAAAAATGCCGGCAGCGATATCGAAAAGGCCATTCGGGAGTTGAAGAAAAAAGGTTTGAAATCGCTCATCCTGGACTTGCGTTCCAACCCCGGCGGCCTGCTGGACGCGGCGGTCAACGTCAGTGAAAATTTCATCAAAAAAGGCCAGCTCATCGTTTCAACCCAGGGCCGGGCGCCGGGCTCTTTACAAAAATATCATTCGCAAAAATCCCCTATTCTGGAAGACCTGCCGCTGGTGGTTCTGGTGGACAGCTACAGCGCTTCGGCATCTGAAATCGTGGCCGGTGCGGTGCAAGACCTGGACCGGGGAGTCATAATTGGCAAGAATACCTTTGGCAAGGGTCTGGTACAAACCATCACACCCATTTCCGGGGAAGCGGTCTTGAAAATTACCACGGCAAAATATCTGGTTCCAAGCGGGCGCTCGATTCAGGACCCCTCGAAATTTCTCCGCAATCCGGAGGAAAGCGTTCTCGTGACCAACGGTTTCTCAGAAGACAAAAAAGAAGAAAATGACGGTGAAGGCGCCGAAAAAACCGAAAAAGTCTATTATACCAAAAACGGCCGTAAAGTGTTTGCTTCTCATGGCGTGACTCCGGATATTCCCATAGACGATGATCCACTGAGTACCTTTGAGCTGGAGTTGCTGCGCAAAACCATGCCCTTTCAATTTGCTGTGGTTTATGCCGCCAAGCATCCTGAGATACAGCGGGGCTTCCAGGTAACCGAAGCGATGTTAAATGATTTTGAGAAGTTTCTGCAGGAAAAACAATTTGAATTTGTTTCCCAAGCGGAAGAATCTTTGAAGAATATTGAACAGATCGCCAAAGAAAAAAAATATTTTGCTTCCATCTCACCTTCATTGGATGATATGCGACAGGCAATTTTAGATCAAAAGAATCATGAATTTCAAGAAAGTAAAGATTTCATTAAAGATGAGCTGGAACAAGAAATTTCAGCGAAACTCTGGGGAACTCGAGCTGAAGTCGAAGCCACCTTTGACGACGATGAGTTCATTCAAAAGGCGGTGCAGCTGCTTTCAAATCTCGAAGAGTACCACACCATTTTACATGGTGTAAATAATAAGTAGTATAAATTCAAAACATGAGACAGGTGTTCGAAATGGAGGAACTATGATGAATCATAAGTATGTGTATTTATTTGGCGATGGACGAGCTGAAGGCAGTACCGAAATGAAGAATCTGCTCGGAGGGAAAGGCGCCAACCTGGCGGAAATGTCGAATCTCGGTTTCCCGGTACCGCCCGGCTTCACCGTCACGACCGAAGTGTGTACCTATTATTATCAGCATGACAAAAAATTTCCGGAAGAATTGCAAGCGCAAGTGGAAGAAGGCGTCAAAAGCGTTGAAAAAATCATCGGTGCGCAGTTTTCCGATCCGGACAATCCCTTGCTGTTTTCGGTGCGATCCGGTGCGCGCTTATCCATGCCCGGTATGATGGAAACGGTTTTGAATGTTGGTTTGACTTCCAAAACCATTCCCGGCATGATCAAAAAAACCAATAATGAACGATTTGTGTACGATTCCTATCGCCGGCTCATTTCCATGTACAGCGACGTGGTGATGGAGAAGGCCGCGGGCATCGAGCCGGAAGAAGGTCAGGGCGTGCGCGTGCAGATCGAGAGGTTGCTAGAAGAAGTGAAAGAAAAAAATGGTTATAAAAACGACACCGATCTCACCGCCGACGATTTGAAGGAATTGACCGAAGCCATGAAAGTGAAGGTAAAGGAAACGCTGGGTCAAGAATTTCCAGATGATCCTTATGAACAATTGTGGGGAGGTATCTCAGCCGTTTTTCAATCATGGAATGGCAAACGCGCGATCTCCTATCGAAAGATTGAAGGCATTCCCGATGAATGGGGCACGGCGGTGAATGTTCAGGCCATGGTGTTTGGTAACACTGGCGAACATTCTGCCACCGGTGTGGCTTTCACCCGGGATCCGGCTACCGGTGAAGACTATTTCTACG
This sequence comes from bacterium, assembly GCA_046757025.1. Lineage (GTDB taxonomy): Bacteria > Zhuqueibacterota > Zhuqueibacteria > Oceanimicrobiales > Oceanimicrobiaceae > JBHHXN01. The sequence continues at coordinate 4,728 of JBHHXN010000042.1, read as the reverse complement.
GTGAGTGGCTGGTGAATGCACAGGGCGAAGATGTGGTGGCTGGCATTCGAACACCGTATGCGCTGAACCTGCGCTCCAAACAGGATAACAATCGGCAGTTCCCTTCGCTGGAAGAGATGCTGCCCGAAACATACAAGGAGCTCGAAAGCTATCGTAAAAAACTGGAAACCCATTATCGTGATATGCAGGATTTGGAGTTTACAATAGAAAACGGCAAACTCTGGATGCTGCAGACGCGAGTCGGCAAACGCAACGGCATTGCAGCCACCCGTATGGCCGTTGAAATGCAGAAAGAAAATTTGATTACAAAACAAGAAGCTGTCATGCGGGTGAAACCCGATCAGTTGGATGAGCTGCTGCATCCTATGGTGGATCCCAAAGCCGAAACCGTACATAAGCCCATTGCTAAAGGACTGCCGGCAGGTCCGGGAGGCGCCTGCGGCACTATTGTGTTCACCGCAGACAAAGCCGAAGAACTGGGTTCGCGAGACGAAAAAGTGGTGCTGGTGCGAGAGGAAACCAGCCCAGAAGACGTACACGGAATGAAACCGGCACAGGCGATTTTGACTTCCAAAGGCGGTATGACCAGTCACGCGGCGCTGGTGGCCAGGGGCTGGGGCAAATGTTGTATTGTCGGTTGTGGAGATTTATCCATCGATATGGTCAAGAAAAAAGCCTATTTCGGCGAGACGGAATTGCACGAGGGCGACTGGATTACCTTGAACGGTACCACAGGCCTGATTTACGAAGGCCAGCTTCCACTGGTCACCATCGATCCGGAGCATAACGAGTACTACAAGGAAATCATGACCTGGGCTGATGAAATCCGCAAGTTGAAAGTCCGAACTAACGCCGACACCCCTGCGGATTCGGCAGCCGCAATCGGATTTGGTGCCGAGGGCATCGGCCTTTGCCGAACGGAACATATGTTCTTCGGAGATCGCATCTGGGCCATGCGCGAAATGATCATGGCCGAGGATCTGGAAGGTCGAAAAGCCGCCTTAGCGAAATTGCTTCCCATGCAGCGCCAGGATTTTTACGAGATATTCAAAGTGATGCAGCACCGCCCGGTAACCATCCGTTTGCTGGACCCGCCGCTGCACGAGTTTCTGCCCAGCGACCGCGAAAGTCAGCAGGAAATGGCAGAGCGTTTGGGCACCACAGTGGAGGCGGTGCAGCACAAGGTGGAGTCGTTGCACGAATTCAACCCCATGCTGGGTCACCGCGGCTGCCGGCTGGGCGTCACGTATCCTGAAATCACCGAAATGCAAGCGCGGGCCATTATCGAAGCGGCCTCCCAGTGTTTCGCAGCAGGCGTGGAAGTGTTTCCCGAAATCATGATACCGCTGACCGGTACGGAATCGGAATTTGAAAACCAGAAGGAGGTGGTGGACCGGGTGGCAGAGGAAGTGTTTGCAGAAAAAGGCACCCGATTCAACTATCTGGTAGGCACCATGATCGAAATTCCACGCGCCACGTTGGTGGCAGATAAAATCGCGAAGACGGCCGAATTCTTTTCTTACGGCACTAACGATTTGACACAAATGACTTACGGTTATTCCCGGGATGACGCGGGTAAATTTCTGTACATTTACTACGACAACAAAATTCTGCCGGCGGATCCCTTTCAAACCATCGACCAGGAAGGCGTGGGCTTGCTGGTTGAAATGGGAGTGAATAAAGGACGGCAGACGCGGCCGGATTTGAAAATCGGCATCTGCGGTGAGCACGGCGGCGATCCCGAATCGGTGAAATTCTGCCACCGTACTGGTTTGGACTATGTGAGTTGTTCGCCGTTCCGGGTGCCCATTGCAAGACTGGCAGCGGCACAGGCAGTTGTCGAAGAGTCCAAGTAACCCGTTTTTAGTTTTAGATGCAAAAGACCATCAACCCTCTTTTGCAGAGAATGAGTAATTTTGAAATCGCCCACTATCATGGTGGGCGATTTTTTTGCTTGTTATGCGTATTTGCGGTAATTTACACAGAAAATTTTTGAAAATAACCATGGACTCCATGGAATGCTATGCGTCTTGAATTGTGCGATACACACAGGTGACAGTTGGGTGTTCAAGCTTCAGGTATTCTGGAAAGGGGAGATGTCAGGCTCAAGCATTTACCCTGAATCGTAACCTCTTCCCGTTGCTGTAGAAATCCGTGTTGAAATCGCTCAATTCAAGTGCCTATTCATTCCACTTGCAAATCGTATCCAAAAGATGAGCCTATATGAAAGTTTTATGTGATTTTGACGGCACCGTGGCTAAAAATGATGTGGGATACTTGTTGTTTCGGAAATTTGCCGACAACGGGGTGGAAGACGTTATCAATTTGTGGAAAACGGGGCAGATCTCATCTAAAGAATGTTTAATGGAAGAATGCCGCATCGCCCGGGTGACGCGGCAGGAACTGGAGGCTTTCACCGATGCACAACCGCTGGATGCGCATTTTAAATCTTTCGTGCAATTTTGTCGAACACAAAAAATTGCCATCGAAATTGTCAGCGACGGTCTGGATTTTTATGTTGAAAGAATCTTAAAAAATCATCATCTTTATTCCGGTTTCGAGGTGCATGCAAATCATTTGAAGTTTGTCGATCAGAATCAAATTGAACCGGAATTTCCCTATTTCGAAGCCGGTTGTGGCCACTGCGCCAACTGCAAGGGCTTGCATGTTCGTAATGCACGCGAACAGCACGACACGGTCATTTATGTGGGAGACGGTTTGTCTGATCGCTGCGGGGCAGAAGAGGCGGACATCGTTTTTGCCAAAACCAACCGCGACTTGTTACGGCATTGCCAGCAAAATCAGATTCCCCATCACCCATTCGAGCATTTCGGGCAGGTTCGGGTTCAACTCGAAAAAATATTGAAACATGATGTGCTGATAAAAAAGTAAGCCAAAAGAGCCTCGATTAGAAAAATGGTTCATATTCCAAGACTCGACAAGGGTTATCGAAATCTCAAACGCTATCGGCAGATAGTGGGTATTTTGATCAAGTACGGGTTTGCAGAAATGGTGGACCGCATGAATTTGCGCGTCCATCTGCAATTTGGCAAGAAGCTGTTCAAAAAGAGTGCGGTTACCAGCACGCGCCTTTCCGCTGCCAAACGCATCCGATTGGCGCTGGAAGAGCTGGGTCCCACTTTTATCAAACTCGGGCAAGTGTTGAGCACTCGCTCTTTTTTAATTCCGGCCGATTTGCTCAATGAGCTCACGAAATTGCAGGATGACGTCAAACCTCTGCCGTTTGAAGAAATTCAGCACTACCTCGAACAGGAGCTGCAAGAAACCCTGGAAAATAAATTCGCGTCTTTTCAAAAAGAGGCTATTGCCTCGGCCTCCATCGCTCAGGCGCATCGAGCCACCACGCATGACGGCCAGGAAGTGGTGCTGAAGGTGCAGCGACCGGAAGTGGCGCGCATCATCGCAACGGATTTGGATATTTTGACGGATCTGGCCCGGCTCATGCATCGATACATTCCCGAGAGCCAGCAATTCGATCCCCCAGGTATGGTGCGCGAGCTGGCACAAACTATGAAACGCGAGCTGGATTTCATCAACGAAGGCCGAAATATCGAATTGTTCGCAAAAAATTTTGCCGATTTTGAAAATGTGTATATTCCAAAAGTTTACTGGGAATATACCACCGGTAAAATTCTTACCACCGAATTCATCGATGGCATTAAAATTTCAGAGTTTGACTTGCTGAAAAAAGCCGGCTGCGATTTAAAGCGCATCTCACAAATTGGCGGTAAATTTATTTTGAAGCAAATTTTCGATGACGGCTTTTTTCACGCGGATCCGCATCCAGGCAATCTTTTTATTCGCGATCAGCAAGTCATTGTGCCGGTCGATTTTGGTATGATGGGCCGACTGGATGATTTTTTGATGGAGCAGATCTCCGACCTGCTCATCGCCACCATTCAGAAGGATGCGGATTTGATCATCCGAGTGCTGATTAATTTGGGATCGCTGGATGAAGAGTGCGATGTGCGCACTCTGCGTCTCGATATCGCCAATTTTATCGACCGCTACTACGGTGTGCCCCTCAAACGGATCAACATGCAAACCATCATTGCGGATGTCTTCGATGTGGTTACCCGACATCAGCTCCGAACGCCGTCAAATCTGCTGCTGCTGATGAAAACCATGGGCACCTACGAAGATATCGCGCGCAAATTAGATCCGGATTTCGATATCATGGCGCTGGCCAAACCGTATGTGCGTAAACTCATGCTGCGGCGTTTGGATGTCACCAAAATGGCCTACGAAGGCATCAAGACCTTGCGCGATCTCTACGATCTGCTGAAAGTTGCCCCCCGCGAGCTGGAGCTGCTGCTGAAAAAAATCAAGCGCGGTCAATTTGGCATCGAGCTGCAGGACCGCGGTTTGCAAAATTTGATGCTGGAAATAGATAGAGCCTCGAATCGGATAACTTTTGGGCTGATCATCGCGGCCCTCATCGTTGGCTCCTCATTGATATTGAAAATGGGTACCGGCCCTTTTTTGTTCGGCTACCCTCTGTTCGGCGTTCTCGGTTTTCTGTTTGCAGGGTTTCTGGGTGTCTGGCTGGTGATCGCCATCCTGAGGTCCGGAAGATTGTGATTCGAGACTTTGAACGCAAATAAAAATTACTGCAAAGGAAATCAATGCAATCGTACAATTGAATTAGTAGTATGCCTAGCGCGGCGGAGCCGCAAATGTTTAAATGACTTGCTTTGTTGTGGTCCA
>JBHHXN010000041.1:0-35380 GCA_046757025.1 bacterium | reverse complement strand
CCTTTTTGCGAATTTCGCTTTTCGGTTTGCGGCTTTTCGCTGCATTAGGATTAAAAAAGAACCGTTTCGCTCTTTGAGCACCAAAACTTGAGACGATATTCAAAATGATTAAAAATCTGCGACTAAAATCTCTGAAATCGTTACATCGAATTGTCGCTCTGCTCTTGCTGCTGTTTTGGTTGCAAGCATGTGGTCGTCAGCTCGAATTCGAAGTCCCGAAAACCGAAAATATGCGCTGGTTCAAAGGCAACACCCACACCCATACCACTATGAGCGACGGCGATTCGCCACCCGAATACGTTGCACAATGGTACAAAGACCACGGTTACCGATTCCTGGTTCTGTCCGATCACAATGTGCTGGTGGACCCATCCACGTTGGCGAATTTGGTGGACTCGACTTTTCTGCTTATTCCGGGCGAAGAAGTGAGCTCGCGATTTCAAAAAAAGCCGGTACATGTCAACGGTTTGAACATTTCCCGTCTGGTGAAGCCGGAATATGATTCCACCCTGGTCGGTACCATACAGAAAAACGTCGATGCGGTGCGCCGGGCCAACGGCGTTCCGCACATCAACCACCCCAATTTCCGATGGGCTTTTGATCACCAAACGCTTTTCAAAATAAGGGATGATCGATTGTTAGAGATTTTCAATGGGCATCCGCTGGTGAACAACTTTGGCGGAGGTGGTTGGCCGAGCATGGAGCAAGTGTGGGATCACCTGCTTTCGGCAGACCGGCGTATCTACGGCATCGCGGTGGACGACGCCCACCATTTTCAAGGCGAATTTTCAGCAGATGGTTCCAATCCCGGCCGCGGTTGGGTAGTGGTTCGGGCTCACCATCTGGAGGCCAGCGAAATCGTACAAAATTTGGAAGCCGGCTTGTTTTACGCCAGCACCGGCGTGACTTTAGAGGATGTCATCATTCAATCGCAAAAGATTGAGATTCGCATCCAGCCGCAAAATGATTTCAAATATCGAACGGAATTTTTCGGAAAAAATGGCAAGGTGCTCTTCACTACCGAAAGCAATCCGGCGGTTTACGAGCTCCACAATAACACAAAATACGTGCGGGCAAAAGTGGCCGCATCCAGCGGCGCCGTGGCCTGGGTGCAGCCGGTGTTTGTCAGATCAAAGTAAATTTTCACTATGACGGGAGACAATTGGACGACTTCTGATTTATACAGTAAACCAAAATTTAAAATAATTTTATTCGTGCGGGGTGGATAGTTGATATTATTATGGCTTGTCGTTTTTGTTTTTTCTCTGTATTTCTTGTCGGTACTCATTGGCTTCTTGTTGGGTAAAAAAGAGGTTCTTACCTTCGATTGGTATATGAAGTCAAGACGTTCGTTAACCGATCCTTTTACTTCGAAAATTCAACGACGATTGAATGAGTACAAGTCCAGAAGTTTGAAGCATAAAAAATGGCGGCAATTCGGTTTACTCATTTTTCTAAATAATTTTTTGGTGGCGGTCATTTCAAGAACGGTTTACGGATTGCTTATCTTTTTTCCAATATATTTTACGGTTCGACAGGGATTATTGCATGGAATGTTATTTTCCAATCCTGCCTTTTCTCAACCGGACCTGAAAATCATTTTTATGGGGATTTTGGAATTTGGCGCATATTTTCTTGCCAGTGCCGTCGGATTGGATTTGAGTTTGTCATTGTTTATAAATCTGGACAATCCGTTCAGCACTATTTTGGAGAGCTTAAATGATGGGATGTACGCTTACATTTTAATTATTATCTTTTTATTCATGGGAGCTTTTCTCGAAACCTCGTCCCTGAAAAATAAATTGGGTGACTTACCTCTGGATGCGGATTTTGATTTAGAAGAGTTAAAAAAACAGGCGCTGCAAAAGCTGAAGGGCAAAGGAATTATACTAACTTTGTTTTTTCAGCAATAGGTGGAGCCTGCAAACGGTTTGATATTTTCGCCAGCACGAGATGGCCAACAGGATTTCAACGCAAGGTCAGGAGAAAAACTATTACCAATCAAATATGTTCATTATGCAAATAACAATTTGAATATACCATGAAATCAGACCATCGTAAACCTTCGCAAGTAACGGATGAGTACTGGCTCTATGCTATCCGCCAAACAGGTGACTATCCTGAAGACACAGCAAACTCCGGCAAATGGCTGGTGTTCAGCCCGATGGATAAAGTCGACGATTTGTGGCAAAAAATCAAAGTGGCCACCGAAGAAGGCCGGCTGGGCAGCGCGTCCAAAGCCGCCACTGCGCGCCCCAATTCGCTGGCCCGCGATGCCCGCAGCAAAGTCTTATGTATTTACACTTACGATTGGACCGACCGCGAAGACGTCATGCGTGTGCGGGCCGAGCTGCGCAAACTTGGCGTAACCGCCAAAATTCCGTACAAAGCGGATGCCGACACCACCGCCGGCCGCTACGCCAGTCCGGGCAAGCGGCGAATTTCAAAATATTTCGCCTGACGATTCGCGCTTGATTCTTTTGTAGCAATTGTTTATCTTGCAGTGACTCTGCCATTCGCACCCGCGACCCTTCTGAAAATGGTTTTACTTTATTCGTTAACCCTACCTGTTTGCAAAGGATGGCATTTGCTCAGTAAATTGAATTTTACCTGAATTTTTTAACTTTCACGACACCATACCCAAGGAGTAAAATCATGCTCGATTGGCTAAAAGGCGTTCTTGGCGCTGACGAGAATTCCGCCCCTGGAGAAGCAGAACGAACCCAAAATCACGACGTGCGCATCGCGGCCTGCGCGCTTTTTCTGGAAATGGCCCACATCGACGGCGAGTTTAGCAATTCCGAACGTGAAAGCATTTTCGCCATGTTTGAGCAGGAATACGGCCTTTCCGAACGCCAAATGACCGAGCTCGCAAACGTCGCGGAAAGGGAGTTGAAACACAGCATCGATTTGTGGCAATTCACCCATCTCATCAACAAAAACTTTTCCGAGGAAGAAAAGATACAGGTGATCGAGCTGCTCTGGAAACTCATTTATGCGGATGGACGACTGGATCACCATGAAGACTACCTCATTCACAAACTGGCGCAGCTTCTCCACATCGACCACCAGCAGCTCATTGCGGCGAAATTAAAAATTTTACATAATCAAAAGTAATAATTCATTCATTCATTCATACAAGGAGAATTATTATGGATAAAATAATCATTGGCATTCACGGACTGGCTAACAAGCCGCCCCAAAATACCCTCGCAAACTGGTGGAAACAAGCCATCGCTGAAGGGCTGCAAAAAAACGGCGGCATGTCCACGCCAGACTTTGAATATAAAATGGTTTTCTGGGCGGATGTACTTTACAAGTATCAGCAGCACGACGACGCGCTTTTTTCTTTCGACGCTTTGTACAACAGCCAACCGTACACCGAAGCCGACGCGGGCGCCTTGAAGGAATACCGCACCGGCCTTTTCGACAAACTCAAAGCCGGCGCTCTGGACGTCATCGGCGACACCGTGGACTACCTCAAATTGCACTACGACATGGAAGGCTTTGCCGACTGGGTGCTCGGCAAGGTCATGAAAGACCTGGCCTTTTATTACGACGATCATCGTCAAATTGCCAACCGCGCGGGCGAGCCAGAGCTGGCCAGAAAGGTCCTGCGCGATGAACTGAAAAATGCCATTCGCGAGGAACAAGGCAAAGAGATCCTGCTCCTCGCGCACTCCATGGGCACCATCATCGCTTACGATTCACTGCGCGATCTGGGTCAGTCCGATCCCGACCTGAAAATTCCCTATTTTGTCACCTTCGGCTCACCGCTGGGTCTGCCGCACGTGAAGAGTAAAATAATAAAAGAACGCGATTACGACCCGGACGTGCGCACGCCCTCCATCGTCACCCAAAGCTGGGTCAATTACGCAGACAAAGATGACAAGGTCTCGTTTGATGTTCACCTGCGGGACGATTACGGCGAAAACCGCCTCGGCGTGCGGGTGCAGGACGATCTGGTGGCCAACGATTATCATGCCCCCGGGCCGAATGGCAAAACCAACCCGCACAAATCGTACGGTTATTTGCGCACGCCGGAATTGTCGAATCACATCAAACATTTTTTGGATGCCTGAACTTGGTTTAATTGGAGATCGGGGTTGGCACAAAAAGGGAAAATGGTTACGGATCCAAGGTATGAATAATTCTCACGCCAAGACGCCAAGCACATGCAAAAAAGTCTAATGATGAAACGCTATCAAACCTATAACAGTGACCTTTTTCTTTTTGAGAAGAGTGCCTTTGTAACTGAAACCGATTTGCCCCATGCAATAATTGGCCCTGCCACTGAATTCCATTGAATTCCCGGGCCCGGATTTCTGGGGTCATCCCATGAGGGAATTCTCGGCCAGGTTGTTGTGAGATGTGCAGTGTCCCCTCCGGGCCTGGCTTAGGCATGGGAAGAGACGTTCACACCTGTGGCCCGTTAAATGTAAAATGGTGGAAGGGAGCCATTTCACGCTTGCCAGTTCAGCTTTACTGCGTAGCGTTTTTCTTTGCGCAACCTTGGCGTTTTTGCGTCTTTGCATGAAGAATATGACCCCTGTAATAGGTTACAACAAATTCTATTTATCTGTCATCCCAGCGAAAGCAGGAATCCAGTATAAACAAAAGCATATAGATTCCCGCATTCGCGGGAATGACCTGAAAATTAGACTTTTGGGACAGCTGCGGTCAATTGGCCCTGAAACACTTGAATTAATTCGCCCCGGCTCTTGACATTGCTGTGAAATATCTGTATTTTGGCTGCACATTCACCGCAACAAATTCGACAACAAGTAAATCATTTGCAGCCCGCCAGAAAGGAGTGAGGATGGCCTCGAAGCCGGTTTACGATAAACGCGCGGTATTTGCCTGGTGTATGTACGATTTTGCCAATTCATCTTTTTCAGCGTTGGTGCTGACTTTTATTTTTTCCACGTATTTTACCAAAGCCATCGCTCCGGATGAAATAATCGGAACGACCTTGTGGTCGCGGGCTTTAACGATCTCAGGGCTGACGGTGGCGCTGTTGTCGCCGTTTATGGGCGCGCTGGCTGATCGCGGCGGTTTTCGAAAACGTATTTTATTTTTTCTCACGGTTACCGCCGTCTGCGGCACCACCGCCCTTTACACCTGTTTGCCAGGGCAGGTGCTCAAAGCGCTGGTCTGGTTCGTAATCGCCAACATCGGCGTGGAAATGGGTATGGTGTTTTACAACGCTTTTCTGCCCGACATTGCCCCCCCTGATCGCATCGGTCGTATTTCCGGATACGGCTGGTCATTTGGTTACGTGGGGGGACTCCTCGCCATGTCGCTGGCCATGATCGGCCTGGTGCAAACCGACGCTCCCTGGTTTGGCTTTTTGAAAGAAACGGGCGAAAACATTCGCGCCACCAATCTGCTGGTAGCTGTCTGGATGGCGCTTTTCAGCATCCCGATTTTTATCTGGGTGAAAGATAAAAAACAAACCGACTCACCTAAAATAGGCGTTTTGTTTTCATCCTCTGTACAGCAGTTAAAAAAGACTTTTCAGGACATCAAACATTACCAGCAGATTATTCGGCTTCTGGCGGCGCGTATTTTTTACAATGACGCCATTCTGACCATTTTTTCTTTTGGCGGAATTTATGCGGCCGGCACCTTCGGATTTTCTTTTACCGAGATTTTGATTTTCGGCATCGTTTTGAACATCACCGCCGGCGTCGGGGCGTTTGCCCTCGGTTTTCTCGATGATATCATCGGCGGCAAAAAAACCATTCAAATCAGCAATTATGCTTTTATCGTGGCCACGTTCATCGCGATACTGGCGCCCAACAAACTGGTCTTCTGGATAGCCGGCATCCTGGTGGGCTTGTTTTCCGGACCCAATCAGGCCGCCAGCCGTTCGCTCATGGGACGGTTTGTGCCATCAGACAAAGAAACCGAATTTTTTGGATTTTATGCTTTTTCCGGAAAAGCCACGGCTTTCATCGGACCCCTCGTACTTGGGATTCTTACGGAACTGTTCAACTCCCAGAGAGCTGGAATTTCGGTGGTGCTCGTTCTCTTTGTCATCGGCAGTTTGATTTTAAGAGGGGTAAATGAAGAAGAAGGCAAGCGGCTTTCTGGACGTAAATAAGAGTCGATTGTTCACACAGTTTGAAGCTACCTTTGTAGTCTTTTAACGGGATATTTTTTGCTTAAAAAACAAAACATTATCACGAAAAGACGCCAAGACGCAAAGATGACGCAGAGAAGAATAAAAATAGAAAATTTTCTTCCAAGCCAGGAACAATTCTCTGAATACTATCCTTGCGTATAGGCACTTTGTAATTAAGGAGAAAGACATACAGACTTCAACAAAAAAATACTGTGCGTATTGCTGGCGTCTCTGCGTGTGCCTTTTCTTTTCGGTTCCGGCTCTGCCGGGTCAGGTTAATACAGTTCATTTATTATAAAAATAAAATCAACACAGGAAGAAATATGCCATTCCGCAAGATCTGCTCAGTTGCATTTAGGACTTGTCTTTTTCTTTATCTATCGTTCACCTTAAATCCATCTACTGAAATTGGCGTATTTAAGCAAGCGCTGGCACAAAAATCTGAAAAGAAAGAATGGGATGTGACCGCTCCGCTGGGACCAACCAAAACCGTGGAGTTCACCACCAACGAAGGGACTTGGATGAATCTGGATGTGAGTCCGGATGGCCGGGAGATTGTCTTCGATCTGCTGGGCGATATCTATCTCCTCCCCGTCACCGGCGGGCAGGCGCGGTTGTTAGCCGGCGGACCCGCTTTTGAGGTGCAGCCGCGCTTCAGCCCTGATGGAGCCCAAATCAGCTACACCAGCGACAAGGGCGGTGGCGACAATATCTGGGTGATGAACCGCGACGGCTCGGACGCCCACCAAGTGACCAAAGAAGACTTCCGGCTGTTGAACAACGCTTGCTGGACGCCGGATGGTCAGTACCTGATTGCCCGCAAACACTTTACCAGCCGACGCTCCCTGGGCGCCGGCGAAATGTGGATGTATCACATCAGCGGCGGCAGCGGGCTGCAGCTCACCAAACGTAAAAACGACCAGCAGGACGCTGGCGAGCCCTGCATCTCCCCGGACGGTCGTTTTGTTTACTTCAGCGAGGACATGAGTCCCGGTGGATTCTTCCAGTACAACAAAGATCCCAACGGTCAAATCTACTTGATTCGCCGGCTGGACCGCGAAACCGGCAAAATCAGAAACATCGTGACCGGGGCCGGCGGCGCGGTGCGTCCGCAAGTTTCACCAGACGGCAAGCTTTTGGCGTTTATTCGGCGCGTACGGCTAAAAAGCGTGCTCTATCTGCACGACCTGCAAACCGGCGAACAGTGGCCCATTTACGATGAGCTGAACAAGGACCAGCAGGAAACCTGGGCCATTTTCGGACTTTACCCAAACTACGCCTGGACCCCCGACAGTCGGCATCTGATTTTTTGGGCCAAAGGGCGCATCTGGAAAATCGCCATCGACAACAAACAAGTGACGCCCATTCCCTTTGAGGCCGAAGTGAAGCAAACCGTCAACGAGGCCCTGCGCTTTGCCCAGGAGGTCAGCCCCCCTGAATTCGAAGTGAAAATGATTCGCCAGGCAGCTACTTCGCCCGGCGGGAAGTGGCTGGCCTTCAACGCGGTGGGGCATTTGTGGCTCAAAGCCCTGCCAAACGGACAGCCCAAACGCCTCACCAAAGACGAGCATTTTGAATACGCTCCTGCATTCAGTCCCGATGGTAAATGGCTGGTTTACACCACCTGGAGCGATGCCGAGCACGGCGCTATATACAAAATCCGTGTCAACGGCCGCAACAAACAAAAGTTAACTGCGCAAAAAGGCTTTTACCTCACGCCGTCGTTTTCGAAGGACGGACAAAAAATCGTTTACAGAAAGGGCAGGGGCAATTCGGTACTTGGGTTCACGCACGGTGTGGCACCCGGGCTTTACTGGATGCCTGCCAATGGCGGACCCGCTCATTTTATTCGAGAGACTGGCCCCCAGCCGCACTTTAACGCTAAAGGCGACCGCGTTTATTTTCTCACCAACATATCTGGCGGCAAGAAAGCGTTTAAAAGCGTGCGTTTGGACGGCGGCGACGAGCGCACGCATTTCACTTCCAAATACGCCACGCAAATCGTTCCCAGCCCGGACGAAGAATGGATCGCTTTTACCGAGCTGTTTAACGCCTACATTGCGGCTTTTGCCAAAACCGGCAAAGAAGTAGACCTCAGCAGCAAAACCAAAGCGTTTCCTGTTAAAAAAGTCAGCCGCGATGCCGGTACGAATTTACACTGGTCGGGCGACAGTCAGAAGCTGCACTGGACCATCGGGCCGGAATATTTCACACGGGAATTGAAAGCGAGTTTTGAATTCGTGGAGGGCGCGCTGGACAGCCTTCCGCCGGCCGACACCAGCGGTTTAAAAATAGGCTTAAGGCTTAAAACAGACGTCCCTTCCGGCAAGCTGGCCCTGGTGGGCGCAAGAATCATCACCATGAATGGCGACGAAGTGATCGAAAACGGCAGTTTGGTGGTGGACGGTATCCGCATCGTCAGCGTCGGGCAGAAGGATGAAGTCGCAATACCGGGCGACGCCAAAGTGATCGATGTCAGCGGCAAAACCATTATGCCCGGGCTGGTGGATGTGCACGCCCATATCTGGCAGGGTAGCAACGGCATCTCTCCCCAGCAAAGCTGGCCCTATTACGCCAACTTGGCCTTCGGCGTCACCACCACGCACGATCCGTCCAACGATACGGAAATGGTGTTCACGCATTCGGAGATGGTCAAAGCCGGCATTCTGGTGGGACCGCGGATCTTTTCCACAGGCACCATTCTCTACGGTGCCGAGGGCGATTTTAAGGCGGTGATCAACCGTCTGGAAGATGCCCGATCGCACCTTCGACGTATGAAAGCCGTGGGCGCTTTCAGCGTGAAGAGCTACAATCAGCCCCGCCGCAATCAGCGGCAGCAGGTTATCAAAGCCGCTCGTGAGCTGAAGATGATGGTGGTGCCGGAAGGGGGCTCCATGTTTTTTCACAACATGTCCATGATCCTGGACGGCCACACCGGCATCGAGCATGCCATCCCCATCGCGCCGGTGTACAAAGATGTGCTCACGCTCTGGAGCTCCAGCGGAACCGCTTACACGCCCACCCTGGTCGTTGCCTACGGCGGTATATCCGGTGAATACTACTGGTATCAGAATACCAATGTCTGGGAAAATCAGCGCTTGTTGACTTTTACACCCCGGCCCATTGTCGATGCGCGCGCCCGGCGCCGCACTATGATTCCGGACGACGATTTCGGTCATATCGCCATTGCCCGCGACGCCAAAGCGCTGATGGACGCCGGCGGTAAGGTGCAGCTGGGCGCTCACGGACAACGGCAGGGATTGGGTGCGCACTGGGAAATGTGGATGTTCGAGCAGGGCGGCATGACGCCCCTGGAAGCCATCCGCGCAGCCACCCTGTACGGCGCCGAATACCTCGGGCTGGATCAGGACATCGGTTCACTGCAAACGGGCAAGCTCGCCGACCTCATCGTACTGAATGCCAATCCGCTGGAGAATTTACGTCATAGCGAAGACATCCGATATGTCATAATCAACGGACGCATTTACGACGCGGACAGTATGAACGAAGTTGGAAACCATCCACGCAAACGCGCGCCATTTTACTGGGAAAATCCCAAAACCAGCGACGCCTTTGTCTGGCAAGGTGACGGTTTCGGTTTTGAAGTCATCCAGTGCGGGTGTTTTGGCAGGCATTGAAATGCTTTTTCTCATGAATTGCATGAAATTTCCAATAGCAGCGTTTTTATTTGTTCTCATTATTGGGTTGATTCAATTCAACTGTGAACGCGCAACGGAGGATAGTCAGAAAAATGCAGGAAGTGAAAAAACAGCGTCCGTAGTTTCATCCAAAAGAATCCCAATCCGGCTTGGAGAGACCGCAATCTACGTGGATATTTTTGAGAAACGTAGCAGCAGCCGGGTTTATTTCAACATGCACGACGATGAAAACACCGCGGTGGAAGCCGCCAAATCAGTTGTGAAAAAATTTGGCGGCAAACTCATAGAGTTGCAGTCGAAGGGAGAGCGTCTGATTACTTTTTCTTTGAATAGTCAGAAATATGTTTTTGACCCAAACCGCATTTTCACGGAAATCGGCATCGACAGCACGCTTGCCAGACACAGCAAATTATCCAAAGAGGCTCACACTGAAATTGCCCGGTTTGTAAGTAATCTGTTTCAAATTTTATTTGCAAACGAATTACAATGCATGGTTACTGTTCACAACAACGGCGAGAACGGATATTCCATCAAAAGTTATCAAGCCGGCGGAGTGTATGAACGAGACGCCGAAAAGACTTTCGCCAATCCAGAAAGGGATCCGGATGATTTCTTTTTTGTGACGAAGAAATCCTTTTTTGAATATTTTAAAAACCAGGGGCAAAATGTCGTGTTGCAGAACAACGACCAGGTCACCGACGACGGCTCGCTTTCGGTTTACTGTGGTGAACGAAACATACCTTATATCAACGTGGAAACACAGCACGGGCATCTCCAGCGGCAAATCGCTATGCTGGAAAAAGTACATGAGCTGCTGAACATTGCCGCAAAAAAACAGGAATATTGTTCAAACTAACGAGAATGTGATTTTCATTTGTACCGAGCAGAGTCAAGAGATAGGCGGTTTTCCACCCGATTCGGCAAATATAAGAGGATGGCATTCTGAGATTTATATCGAAAAAAAATGATATGAAGAGAAAGAATCGCAGAGCATTAATAATTTTTCAAATGAAAAAGTCTCCGAAGAATTCCACTCAGCAGGGGAATGGTCAAACCCAAGATCACGAATGTTAAATCAACTCGAAAGGAAATAAGCTGCTGTGAATCAAACCACTGAAAAAAAAGCCATCGTTCGCTATGCCGCCGCTATCTTCTGGCATGCCGATGAACGGCGTTTGCGCCTCTTGTGGCGATTATTGGGAACGGCTCTTTTTGCGTTCCTTCTAATGGTTGTCAACGGAATGGCGTTTTCACTGCTAAAAATGGATGCCCCCGCTTTTTGGGGACAACTTCAAGCGAATATTTTTATTATCTTCGCCATCTGGATGGGCGCTCGCTGGCTGGATCGGCGCAAGTTTGCGGAAACCGGCATACAATCCTCTAAAAACTGGTGGGTGGATTTCGGATTTGGTCTGGCTCTGGGAGCCGTGCTCATGACCCTCATTTTTGGTGTGGAGCGAATGGCTGGCTGGGTCACCATTTCCGAGACGTTTCGGATGCCCAACCCGGATCAGTCTTTTCTGCTGGCCATGCTTACCGCCTTTGTTTTTTATATCGGCGTGGGTTTTGCAGAAGAGTTGACGTTCCGCGGCTACCTGCTGCTGAATGTAGCCGAAGGCCTCAAATTTCGATTTATCAATGCACGCTGGGCGGTACTCATTTCCTGGTTCCTGACTTCGGCTGTATTTGGAATTGCCCACGCCAACAATCCCAATGCCACGCTCATAAGTTCGGTCAACATTGCCATGGCCGGCATTATGCTGGGCCTGGCTTACGTCTTGACCGGCAGCCTCGCCATCCCCATCGGTTTGCATATCACCTGGAATTTCTTTCAGGGCAACGTCTTTGGTTTTCCGGTCAGCGGCACCAACGTTTTTCCAACAACGGTCACCGCCATCGAACAGGGAGGTCCCGAAATCTGGACTGGCGGCGTTTTTGGCCCGGAAGCCGGGCTGCTCGGTTTATTGGCGATGATTCTAGGAATTGTGCTGATTGCTGGTTGGATCCGCATGCGTACCGGTGAGCTCAAGTTGTTGACAGCTATCGCGGATCCGCCACCCGTGCGACTTAAGCCTGCAAGTGATGAAGCAGAAGGTGAAATTCCAGTTTCATCATCATAGCCAAATTTTATTCAGAGATACTGGCCAGTATTCACCCGCACTTGCAATTACTCGGGGTGAATCCTGGCAGGGATTTGATTCTACACAGGCGTTACCAAAAAAAATTCTTTAAAATGAGATCGGTTCAACATCATGGCCTGGCCCAAGTCCTAAATCAGGTTGATTAAGGTTATCCACCATGGTTTGAAACATATTCTGGTATGATTGATCGTTGCAGGATTGCAGAGGACCGCCGATGGAATCGTAGCGCGAACACAATACGTCGTCCGGCGTTTTGCCGTAAAGCGTTTGCGCAAAACTATTATCGGGACAATTGCCCAGGCGCTCCCAGAATACCATTTTCTTATCGATCAGAAACAGACGATTGCTGATCTCTGCACAATCGGCATTTCGGGCTAGTTCTTTGAATGGCTCCAGATCGATGGGCTTGGTACAAAGCGAGCCCATCAACAAGACTGCGGTCAGCAAACCACATAATGTTGTCAATATTCTTGACGATAGATTTTTGTTTTTCATTTGTGACCTCTTATTGATTAAACAGCTTGCTAAAACAAAATTGTCGATTGAGGGGAGCAGGGGAGCCTAAGTGTGCCTTTGCCAATATCGAACGTTCCTCATAAATTCGCGGGTGACACGGACGGTGTGGTTTACTCGCACACCATTGGAGAGACTGACTGCACCCGTATGAATTCCTACCAAGTCAAACACTCCATTCCGCTCAATCCAGACTGACGCACCACTTTGACCGCCGCAAGTATCTACGTCGTGGGCCATGCTTCTACCAATAAAGATGCTGTTTTTACCTCTGACTCGGAAAAGTCGTAGCCGACCCGACGCAATTAACTGACTGCCCAGGGGGATTCCTGGAGTTGCAGTCACTCGGCGGACCGTCCTCACACAGTTATCATAACCATAGCCTGCGACAAAGACTTTGTTGTCTTTTAAAACGGTCGGATTCTGGCGTCGAAAGTGGGCTATACCGTTCGATCCGTTGTTCCCCCAGTAGCCCAGTCGACTGCCCAGCACTCGTACTTGCGTTTGTCCTATGGACCTTCTCAAAGTGAGTAACGCGTAGTCGTGGCGGTTGGTCGCGACTTCTCCAGCCATATTGGCTGCACCGTTTGCAGCGATTCTACGAGCCACTTGCCAACCTCGCGGTGTTCTTGACCTGGATAGATCTGCTTCTACTCCCATAATTGGCGGCGAAGTGCTGCCATTATGGGCCGGTGTGACCATGATCCTGGTAGCTCTGAGATAGTTTTTACGTACTGGATCGTACATCTGGATGTTATGTGCCGCGGTCAAAACGTGACGGTTCCCGATTAGAGTACCGGTTCCTCTTCCGGAGCCCCGCAGCCTTCGCCCCCCACTCCACGGTGTGATTTCGTATCTTATGTCCAGACGGCAGATCCAGCGATTCGGAACTGCCAGGGGATTGCGCACCCACATCATTTGGTTGGCACCAAACACTTCTGATTCAAGCTCTACTCCTTCTTGAACCATCGCAATGAAAGGGGATTCCGAATATATCCCCTTTCTCCCAGTTGACCCTTCATCAGCAAACTCATCGTCGAGTTTATAATATTCATCATTAAGTTGTTCGATGGATTCATTCTGAATTGCTTCAAAAGCATGCAGGAAGGGATTTCCAGACAGCTTCTGCCTCGAACTAAATTCACTTTTTTGCATAATTTCAATAATCCTTGATTGCTTCTTTATGGACTGTCAACACGCTTGTTCAGTCGAGTTATTGCCTTTTTTAAAGATTGTTTCGAATCACCATGGAGCAAGCCTGACTCAAGATATTTTTCATAATAATACAAAGCCGCTGCAGGAACAGATTCTTTGTAAAAATCGCCCAGTTTAACCAACGCATGTAGCCTTTCGAAATTATCTAATTTTAGGCCGTCAATTTTCAAGATGCTTTTAAATACGGCTACTGCATCTTCCATATAACCTGACATAAAATAATCGCTGGCAGCACCACTTCGGCATTCAGCAAGGGAGCTTGCAGTCGGTTTTTCTGATTGTTGCAACAAATGTTTCTTTATCATCTGGATTCGTGAGGTGATTTCCCTTATAAAGAGCTCTCTGTCAGAGGCGCTCAATGAGGAATAGGCTTGCCCGTTTCGTATGAGCCCGACTGCTTTCTCATAGTAAACGCTGGCGGCGGCTGGCGTATCTAGTTGCTTCGCATAAATATTAGCTGCGATTAGCATGGCTTCGGCTCTAATAGTTGCGCTGGCATGTGATGATCGTATGACTTTTTTTTCATACGCGGTCATCTCTTTCCAGTATTTCTTTTTCGTGGGCCATATTAACTTTGTTGATTCTTTCGCCCGTAATTTCTTTAGCCTTCTGCTGAAAATCTCCCCTCGTTTCGTAATGTCTGCGCCTTTTGTTCTCCAGTACAGGAGGCGAAGCAGTCTGCGGCGTGGAGAATATTGAGGAACACACTTCTTAAGAAGCCGGCCTTCATTGGTATTATTAATCAGTTTCCTCAGGATCAACCGGGAATCAAACAGTGGCACCTTTTCCTCGAATAATTGTTTTAGTTGATTTATCCGTTTCTCTGACGGTGTTTTAGCTTTTAGAATAGATTGCATCGTAGATTTGACTTCTTTGAGCGAATCTGAATCTTCTAATTGGAAATCAGCCCATTCCTGTTCCCAATCCTCTCTCTGGAGTTCCACCTCATAATCAAAATCCTCATTGAATTCCTCGAATTCATCTTTGTATTCTTCGAATTGCTCATCTACAAACTCATTATCAAACCCATCTTCGAATTCATAATATTCTTCAGCCTCCGCTTCACTAGTTTCTTCTTCCGCAGGCTCGATTACAGACCGGGATTGGCTTTCATATTGATTGTCAGGCTCGTACTTGTACATTACCTGATTTTCATATTCTTCTTCATCGAAAATTGATTCATTGAGAAATGGAGTAACAAATTTTATGCTCAGATCGAGATCTTCTTTATCAGAAAGCATTTAATTGCC
Organism: bacterium; assembly: GCA_046757025.1. Lineage (GTDB taxonomy): Bacteria > Zhuqueibacterota > Zhuqueibacteria > Oceanimicrobiales > Oceanimicrobiaceae > JBHHXN01. The sequence goes on along the minus strand of JBHHXN010000041.1, from coordinate 20,475 downwards.
TTGTGAATTTTGTTTTAAACAAAAGTGGAGGTTGTCGCTGCCGCACCTGACTTACACTGAATCCCGAATTTCTGCCTGAGCAGAGTCATGGCTTTCTCACCTTTGCCTTGCTTTGCTGGCTTCCAGGCCCAATTCTGACATTGTGGCGCCGATTCCCCTGCTCTGCGAGCAGCCGACACTTCGCGATCGATGCCGTTTAATATCTGGTTTTCTTTTATTTTCGCGATCATTATCAATGCTTTCCGGTACTCTCCAAATACGAAGTTTGCACCAGTGAGCCGGGTTTGTAGTCTTTGTCTTCTGCCTGAGTTTGAAGTCCGAGCGATTTGGTCTTTCAAATTATCGATCGTTCTCAGAAAAGCTCGTTCTCGCCCCTGCTCAATTTGGACCTCATTGGTCAGGGAAGCGTAGAATAGCTTGTTTATGTCCGGCTGCGCCTGGTGAGTTTGCTGATCCTCTGAAATACAGGCCCAGGCATCGGGCGTGAACATGCCGCTGGCATCCAGCGTGTCAATCAAGAAATCGTCACGCACGATACGTCCAGAGCGGGGCACATAGTGTTCCCGTGCCTGGTCAAACCAAAGTCCGAGACCTGCGCTACCTGCTGCCTCGATTTGCCTGACCCAAAACTGCCCTCCATTTGTTGATACTCCTGAGATTGAATTTAACAGTCCACTGTTATTTGCTTCCATCGCCAGTTCGTGATAGAGCTTGTTGAGTGTTTCCGCGATAACCCTGCGTTCTTGAAGCTCTCGATGCCGGCGGATACGCGGACGTCTTCGCGGGCGCAATGCCCTAACCCGGTTACGTGTTATTTGCCTGCCAGAGCGTAGCGCCTGCAATTGGGACTGTGCCCGGGAGGTCACCAGGCTGTAATTGAGACAGCCCGTTGCTTTTCTTACAAAATTCTGAGCCACGTTTTGTAAAGCTGGATTCAATGTATTATCCCTCAAACGCATTCTGGCGTTATTTCGTAAGGTTCGGAGTCGTCGTATCCCCAACAGACGAATTTCTTCTAAACGCCGTAATGAAGTCTCCCGCAAGTGGTAGCGAGAACGCAAAGAGCGAATAAAAACTTTGGGTTTAAGGTCCAGTACATGTGTATTGTTCCCTTTGGTAAATCCAGAGAACACGCCCCTCCTTTGCAAGGTTTCGTACATGCGCCTGATTGGAAAGATCGCCCTAAAGTTACGCTGCCTCGCTCGCCTGCTGCGAGACCAATCTACCAGACCCTTTTGGATATCTCGCACCAGGTCCCTGAGATGCCTTCGCCTGACGCGGTTTAATCGTATGTCTTCTTTATACGCTTTTTTGATTCCATCAGGATCAACTCCTTCTATCCTTTTGGTGGCCACCAGAAGGCGCCTGATATCAGGAGCCTCGTTACAACGCCAACTGTCCCAGCGCTTGCGACCTCGCAACAGGTATTTATTGCAGAACAGAGTGAAATGGTCATCATCAAAGTAGAAATCATCCATCATGTCGGTGGCGAAATCAACCCTTCTATTGAGACGTTGTTCTCTTCGTCGGTATCGACGCGGTTCGACAGTTAGCCACACGTATGGGAACTGTTCACGGATTGCATGTGAGTCTTTGTCCCAGGTCATGCGACGCCAGCCGAAGCCGCTGGTAAATGCAGCACAACTGGCACATCGACGCATGTCCCTGAATGCATCCCAATCATTATCATTGCAATCTTCGCGACGATTGCGACCAGTGCCAGATAACAGTTCATAGAGCGCTTTATAATCGAGTGGCGTCTGATCGTCACAGTGCAGTTGCATTGCAGCTTCAATCTCCCAATCTCTTCGAAAGCCGTTACGTTGATTACGAACTCTTGTGAAAGTGTCGTTATGAATTTCTTGCTCTAATGCTTCAGCAGGGATTTCAGCCTCCCAAAACTCGTCATCCAGTTCTTCGTAGTATTCTTCCGGATCCTCAATCAAATCCTCAAGTTCGTCTTCTTCAAATTCGGATTCCCACTCATCATACTCCAGACTTTCGTTTTCTTCATATTCATCCTCATCATCCCAATCCTGTTCTTCATCCAGGTGGTCTACGTCAGTTTCTGAAAAAAATTCATGTTCATCGTCGTACTCTGATTCCAAATCTTCATCTTCTAAATCTTCATAAAAATATTCATATTCTGCCTCTTTTTGTCGAGCCCTGCATTGTTCACAACACTTTCCTTCTGAAACCATTTCGTCATCGTCGTCATCCTCAGATGCATATTCTGTTTCCATAATTTCATCAGCAATGATATCTTCGTCATCCCATTCCGCATCAGAAATGTCAAACTCGTCAGATTCGGCGCCAGTACTCGCTTCCTCTTTGAAGGCCTGTTCAGGAAGAATAGATCGTTCTATTTGATTCTGATTAAACGCTCCAATTCGACCGCCAGAATTTTCTTGATCTTCCTCGTCAATCAGCAGCTCAGTCATAAATGGAGAAATATCTGTCACAATTGGCTTTTTGGATTGAAACGTTAAATGTTTTCTGGAGGACATTTTTCACCTTTCCAATATGAATTTGTATTTTTTACAAGATATTGTGACTAACAAGAAAATGAGTGGATCTTGTCAACTATTGAATCTGTCTGGATACTTTTTACTGCGTGTTCAACGATTAAACCGCTTCGAGTACCATCTTCTCTGGCTTTGCGGCTTGCCCATTGCCACTGGTCTTGATTTGCGAAATCGACGAGCCTTTTCTAACTTTCATGTCTTTGCCGGTTGCCAGCGACCAGTGTGTGATGATGGTTCGCATGTCCGCTTCGGGGCCATTAGTAGCTTCAGTATAAAGTGCAGGCACAGCTGCTGGATTATTATAAGTTTCCATTTCGATCTGAGTTAGAATTCTTGACATGGGCTCGGCAAGTTGAAACAGATCATAGGCCCGGCTGTAGACCGGCTGTCCTACACGCTCGGCCACTTTGAACAAGACTTGATCTTCTCTCGGTGCTTCAGCGCGCAAAGAGGCGATAATTGGCAGCGGTGGATTTGTGGGTTCTATGGTCAGATGGAACCAGGACATCATCGCGACGTACCAAAACTCCTGCCGGGACAGGTTGCCGTTTTGCCGGCGGGTTCTCAGCATATCGCTGAGCTGACGCGCCAAGTTTGCGATGGCAGCATTATCAGTGGGATTGCTTCCGCTTGCATTGCCAACATTGGAAATGCCAATCCAAACCTCACGTAGAAAAGCCTCAAATGTCGCTACAAATTCGCGGTTAGCAACCTCGGGTTTTTGATAATTGTAAGTCTTTTCTTTGCCTGCGCCATGATTCAACTCCATTCCAAACATTCGGTAGTAAGCGTTACGCCGGGACGCGCGCTTATCCGGACGAACATCGCTCACCACGCCGTAGATAGAAAACGGTGCCGGATCTCTGTAAAACAACTCTTCCGTGTTTCGAAGCCAGTGCTGAGCATCCGGAAGTGGCGGGCCGAGACGTTCGCCGTGCAGGTATTCAAACAAAACTTTTTCAAAAATCTCATACACGCGGGTATTCTCGATCATGTAAGCGTAGATCAGGTGGTGCCACCTGACCTCGCCAAACATTCTCTGCACAACGGCGTTCAGTGAATTACCTGTTGTATTCCCGCCAGAAAAAAAATCAAAGAGGTTGAGGATATACCTCGGCAGTTCAGGTGTGTCGCTGCGACGATTCGGGTGTCCAGCCTGAAGTGGTGATTGATGAACCCTGAATTCCCATGCTGCTTCCAGTAAGGCACTCAGTTCGAGTGGGTGCAGTTTGAATAAGGTGTTTGCACCGCCCGCAATTCCTCGTGCTATTCTTCTAAACATGATTACATTCTCCTTTCCATTATCAGAAACTTTTGAATTAACTCTGGCCGCTAAATCCTGGCCGCAATTTATCATCTAATTCCGGAATTGGCCAGACCGGATCGGCGCCACTCAACGCGGCTTTTATGTTTATAAACTCAGCAATGGCCTGTGCTTTCGGGTCTGGCGGATCCTCCCGTGCGCTGGTGTGAATAACGTTTTCCGTGGGTACAGTCTTGACTTTGGTTTCATCTTTAGCCATTTTCGCTCTCCTTTCGTGAGATAAAAAAATCCTTCGTTTAATTAAATGATGCCGCCTAACTTGAGCATCCAGGCCCTCTGTTGGCGGTATGTTGATAAGGCTTCGTCGGGTAATGTAGCGCATCTCAAAGCAGTAAGTGCTAACAATCGTAGCGCTTCAGTCTGCACCCAGTGCTCCGAATGAAAAAGCGCTTTGCCGGCGCTGCGTTCCAACTCAGCCAGACTTTCCGGCTTAACTCGCTCGGGATTTATATGCTGAATCAAATTTTGTCCACCAAATGATCGCATTGGCGTCATCAGACACGTTTCCACTGCTTTTGGAAGCAGCGGCAACGATTTATTAAGCAACTCGAAAACGTGCAACTGTTTTTGATTAAGTGGGTATCGGTGTTGCCAGGCAAGCGCCAGCTCATCCCATGGCCCTTTGCCCCAGAGCGCTGTACACATACTCGTTCCTAACAAGACTCTTATGTAAGCGATTGGATGTGGATCTCCGGGCAAAAATCGAAAGACTTTGCTCGCACCACCATCCACAACGTCATGTAGCGCCGCAACCGAACCGTAACCCGTATGAACAAAAGCAAAGGTATCTGCCGCAATCTCAGACGCCCAACTTCCCCAGGTTTCCGCTACTTCACTGTCATATTTGCCAAGGGCTTGTTCTAAACTTGCAGCCAGTTCACGATTCCACCCGAGTATGTGAGCAACCTGGTGACCCGCCTCGTGGATGAGCGATGTCGGGCGATAAAGATTGTGATGAACAACTTTAATGGTTGCGGCCGGGTTTTCAATGGGACCGCCAGGGAATCGCAGCCCCGCTTTCAGAATCGAAGCGCCCACTCCGTCATCGAGATAGCAGAGAACCGGCGGTGTTGGCTTGTGGAGTTTATCCAGGAGATCGGTCATACTTTTTCTGGCGATAAAATCACACGCTCGCAGCAATGCGCCGATCTCCTTGTTCGTTCTGGTATTGATGGCATCTGCGTAAAAATCCACAGCAGTTTCCGTTCTAAGATAGCTGGTTCGGAAATTCAATAACTGCCTGCCGAAGTCCTCAAGCGCTGGCAACGATTGGATACTTCGAAGATTCAAGAAAAGCTTTTGTCCTTGCCGCGCAAGACGGTCAATATGACGCGACAACTCACTCCGAATGGCCACGCCAAGATAGCGCTCAAGCTCTTGCCAGGCGTCGGGCGAAGTGTAATCTTCGAGGTTCTGCAACCTCGACGCAGCAAATGCCCAATGCTGCACCTGACGGGTCAATTGCTTCTTAATAATTTGAGCGTACTCATTCATAGTAAAAACCGGCTATTACCTTTACGTTCACTTGAACCTGCCCATGAATACCGTTGCGGCTAAATTGGGTTGAGGCACCAGCAATCATCTTGCGAAGATTTACAAGACCAGGAGGATCGGATATCGTCATCAACATCGTTACTCCATCTGCTTCGTCTTCCGTGGCCGAAACGAAGTCTTGAGCGTTTTCGGAAAAAAAGTTTTTCAGACCTCGCCCCACCCATTCTGTAATTGTTACAGGGAGTTTCGTACGCATATTTGCAGGCAGCCGGCCCAAACCATTTCCGATCATAGCTTCAGGTGCCAGCGACGCATGCAACACCCTTGTATGGCGGTGAACTTTACAGCTCAATGCTTCATCGATTAAACTGCGCATGACAGAAGACACCGTGTTTAAAATTTGCCCAGGAGGTTCCTGACGTCGAATTTTTCGTGCGATTTCCTGCGCCCGTCCTTCATTTAAAAAAGCGAAGATCTTGACCTCGTTTGCCGGAAAATCAAACGTGAGCCTGGCTTCAGACAGGCGAGGAAGTTGTTTTTTACCCGCGAGGTAAGGTACGTCTTCTGTTTCAATAAAATAGACGCGCCTGCCGCCATCATTGCCTGGCGTCCGGTCGGAATGATACGCTTCCTGGTACTCTCTTCCGAGGCCGGGTTCATTTAAAAGCATGGCAGCTGCTTCGGGAGTCAAGGGGTGCAAGTGCTCGTATTCGCGGCCGACTGGCAGATGAGATGAAAGGCTTGGGTCGTTTCGACTGATGTCGCTTAAGCGCGTGCCTACCATGGCTTCAAAAAGATGGAGCCGCGCTTTTACTATTTTACCTGCTGGCAATTTCAATTTTTCTTGAAAATAGGTCGAGAGCGAACGTTTACCATGCGTCTTAATCATTTTGGCTGCATGCGGCGTAATCACGACGTCGATAACCTTTGTGTATTTTTTAAAACGCTTTCGTTTGCCTTTGGGCAGCATCACCCAGGCGCCTTTGCGGTGCGAAGTCTCACGCAGTTCGGGTCTATCCTCGTAAACACTTTCAGGAAGCACTTGCGGCAGGTTTGCTGCGGCGGCTTTTTCAAACGCTTCGAGCAGAAATCCTTCCAACAGCGCCTCATCCTCGAGAATATGTTCTGGTAAGCCGGCAGCTTCTCGAACCGTGTCTTCAACCACCCCTGCAACTGCGCTGGCAGCGGCTTCGAGCTCGTCTGCTTCGTTCGTTTCAAGATGAATCAAACGCAAACCGGCATCCACGATTGCGCGAGACAATCGTTTGGCATACTTTCTACCCACAAATCGCTTGATAAATTTGGCGACATACTTGGCGATGAAATTGACAACTTTGCGGCGACCGATGAGTTTAAGCCCTAATTTGAGAGCTGGCAGAAGAGCTGGAATAAATCGTTCGACCGCTGGCTCAACGTCTGCTTCATCTTCCAACTCACTGATTTCCTGGATAAACCTTTCGCGGGCAGACTGCAGCCTTACGACGGCATCCTCGGGACCTTGATTGGCCTCAAGCATAAACTCAGAAACCGCTGCGTCCTGCTCTTCTTCGTCTTCCGAATACAACAGATGGGCTAATTGCAAATCCAGCTCATGCTGAATGGCACCCACTTCCGAGAGATTTTCGTACTCAGGATCCTCGAACTCGGCCTCCGAGACTTTCTTCAAAATCTTTTTGGCGAGACGCCGAGCTATAGGACGTAACGCTGATGGCAGCCAATTGATGGCTTTTTTCAAGACCTGTTTCAGAACCGGTCTTACCAGTCTTTTCAATTTGCGGAGAGCTTTCTTCAAAGCCCATTTCCCGACCGCCTTGACTTTCTTTTTGGCCCATTTCACTGCCTTCTTGGCCCAACCCCAGAAATATTCCTGTTGACCTGGAGTTAGTGGTGTCCGACCCACCCGCCAGTCGTTTACCATGGCTTCAAGTTCTGATTCCGTAATCGTTTCCTGCTCAAGCTGTTCGGCGTGCTCAGCTATGAAGTCCATTGCTGCTTCTGTCTCAGTAGCCAGTGAGTCAAAATGCTCATTCAGCAAATGTTCCGCTGTGACCTCCTGGTTCTCCCCATATTCAGAAATGAGTTGTGAGGCTTCTTCCATTATCTGATACACAGCGGAGTCAAATTCCTCATCATATAAGGAGGTTACGAATCTGGATACCTCCAGGTCTTCCTCGCTCATCATATTTTCATTACCAGGCCACTCATAAATTGACGCGAATGGAGTTCTGATATTGGATGCTATGGTCACAGAGCCATTACCTTCTTCTTGAACAGGCACGAATTCTTCACTTGTAAGAAATGGCGACTCGTTTTCCTGATGAGTACTTGCCCTGTCCAGGTGCTCTTTTATTGTTTTCATCAAACTGCCTCCTTAATTTTAAATTTCATTTTGGGTAATCTGTTTAACAAAATCAATCCTGAGCCATTTAGTCCAACCGCAAACACAAATAGTTACTCTGTAAATGCTACGTCCATGATACCACGTCGGCCAGAATATTAAATGGATATGTCGCATGTCGATCTCACGGCGGCTTTTTGTGTTCCAATCCAAATTATCTTTCAAGATGATTGTTAATCGATTTTGGTCATGCTATTTTATCATTCTCAGATCAAAATCACTGTAATAGATTTTTTAGTTTATAGACTCTGGATGTGAATCAACCCAACCCATCTGATTGTTTTTTTTGTTTCGGATTAAGTATTGGATGCGTTCCATCAGCAGTATTGCGTCATAAGGGTCAGAGAAATAATCGTGCACTCCTTCTTTGAACGCCAAAGCAATTTGCTTCTGGTCGATCCCGCCATTTACCAGCACGATGCACAGTCCAGGAAAATCGCTTTTCATTTTTCGTAAATTCTGTAAAAATCGCGAATACGACTCTTGTTTTTCATTGCAATCTAAAATAAGAACATCTGCTGAAGCTAAAATGGAATTGCCATTGAAAATGTGTTCACTCTCAACAATTGTCACAACGTGTCCCATTTTAAGTTGCCAGATCAAGTTCCAATCGTTACTTACTTTTGCTCCAGCGAGACAAAAGTGAATTACCTGATCGCTGTTTCTCTGCACCATATATCCTCCTATAAACAAAAATCCAACTAAATTTTAAGTGCGTAAAAAGCAAACATGATTGGAGTAAATTTGGCTAAATTCGTTCGAGAAATCGCAACATTGGTGCCATTAAAAAAGAATCGTGGAAAATGTTTTGGAAGGATCTTCTAATAGATTAAAATTGTGAGAGTTAGCAAAATAGCAGCCATAATTGGCCAGGATACAGCACTTCTCTCAAGCAGATGGAGGTATCACTAAACTATGATCTTTTCTTCAGCAACATTGTAGATGACTATTATTTGAGGGTTCAATTCAACCGGCGTTCACTTCTGCTCGAAAGGCCTTTCCTCGAATGCCGTATTTCTTCATCTTTTCATGGAAGTTGCGTTCACTCAAGCCTGCGCTCTCGGCTGCCCGACTGATAATACCGCCACAATCCTTGAGTTTTGAGGTTAAATAATCTCGTTCAAATTCTTCCACCACCTGTGCTTTTGCCTGATGAAAGTCTTTAGGGTGCTCTTCCAGTGTATGAATCCTTTCTTCAAAAATGTATGAAGGCAAATATTGGCACGAAATCCGGTCCTCATAACACAAAATGATCGACCTGCGTATAATATTTTCCAATTCCCGAACATTACCTGGATAATCGTACTGCATCAATACATCCACAATTTCAGGACATATCTGAAGCTCAGGTTTATCATAAACGTTTTTGAAGATTTTCAGAAAATGGTCTAACATCAATGGAATATCTTGTTTGCGCTCTCGCAACGGAGGCAGGTCCAGACAAATGACGTTTAACCGATAATACAGGTCCTGTCGAAATTCACCAGCTTCGACCAGAGGTTGTAGCGTTTGATTGGTCGCCGCAACAATGCGTACATCCGAATAACAATTATATGCCATTCCGACTGGCGCATACTCCCCGGATTGCAGGATCCTGAGCAATTTCACTTGCAGAACTTTGCTCATTTCACTGATTTCATCCAGAAATATAGTCCCCCGATGTGCTGCCTCAAACTTGCCGATTTTTTTCGAAGAAGCACCGGTAAACGCGCCTCTCACATGGCCAAATAATTCAGATTCCTGTAGTGTTTCTGTTAATGCACCGCAGTTCACTGCAATAAATGGATTTGTGGCTCTCGAACTATCCTCATGAAGGATGCGGGCAATCAGTTCTTTACCCGTCCCGCTTTCTCCGGTGATTAAAACGGTGGCATCGGTATCAGCTACGTGTTGAACCAACTGTAATATATCTTTTATCTTGGGATCACTCCCAATGAATTGAGTCTTACTCATAATTCTACTCAAGTATTTTCCAACTAATACTTAGTAAGATTACTGTTCGAACTTCAATCTCTCAGTTATTTCGAAGATGGGACACGGCTGAATTTCTGGAATGCTTTTACTTAGAAGAATTGCATGGCGATTGATAATATGAATGACCAGTCGAAAATCTGGTTTAATTGCTAATTAAAGAGTTAACATGGTTCGCCTCCGCTCACCATAAAGAGATACGCTTCAACCTGAGCGAAGTCGAACGTAATTATTTCAACTGGTCATTCAAATTGATAATTGTGATGCAGAATTACCCACCCGGATTCAGTGGCGCGCCTTCCCAGGCTTTTAGAAACTCTTGCGCTTTTTCGGAAGAGTGCAGATAAGCAAATCGCGCCACCTGGCGGCCAACTTCCTTAACTCGTTCTATCAAGTGGCTGTCTTTCAAGTTGCCGGATTCATCGAAGGCTTTCCAGGCTTCGGGAATGGAAGCTTGCTGCGGAATCAGCCAGGCATGCAGCGCTCGCCCGATGGACCGCAAACCATTCAAGGCGTTGGCTGCTCCAAGCGCGCCACCAGATACCCCTACCAGGCCGATCATTTTGCCCTCAAACTCTTCAAAACCCATCAGGTCCAGCGCGTTTTTCAACACACCGCTGAAACTGCCATGATACTCGGGTGTACCGAGGATTAGACCCTGTGCCCGGGCAACCGTTTCTCGCAGCTTTTTCACATCGGGTGGATAGGTACTCTGGTCGTCTCGGCCATCGCAAAAATTCAAATCGTACTCTTTCAAATCGAGCAATTGTGTGTGGACGCCGACTTCGCTGGCGCCCTGGAGCGCGATTTCCAATGTGAGACGAGTATAGCTGCCTTCCCGCAGACTACCGTTCAATCCCACCACCCGGATGCGATTTTCTTCGCCATTCATATCGGACATTTTTTACTCCTTTCCGCTTGACATTCGTTCATAATTGGCGACTGGCAATTAAACAAGGTCGCTAACTTGTTTTAAACACTTTTTTCTCTGCTCATGAAAAAGTCGTTGACACGCCCGCTTCGAGGTATTTCACGACTTCATTTTCCATGATTGGCCAAATGGCGCACAGGGGGATTCCCGTTTTAGATCAGGCTTGTGTGAACGTTCCTCCTCCCATGATGCAAAAATTCAATTATACCGAACCGTTCAATCCCACTTTTCACCCAATTCTTCAAGACCGGCGTTTCGTAAGTCCTCTGCGCTCATGAGAACCTGAAATCGGCAGTCCGCATTAAAATTGAGAAAGAATGGCTCGGCGAACTTTGGCACTTCCGAAGGGCTCTGCAAATTTATCACACACAGGATCGTTTGCCATCTGTCTCAGTAAAATAACACGCTTCGGGCGTGATTTCTTCCATAATTCTTCCGAGGATTTGCCCGGCTTTGCCCTGTCGTACCAGGGTGTTGAACGATTCGTGGGGCATGGTGACTTTGAGCAGCATTTTCATGATTAGCTCCTTTCTATAAATGACGTATTGCCAAAAGTTTTTAGTACATTTAAGGATTAAGTTTGTTATTTACTAAACTTTTGTAAATTTGCATTATTTAGGAAAAATTGTTATTTTTTCAGCAACATGAATGACAGAAGAGGTTATCATGTTGCCGATTACGGAATTACCTGAATTCATTCAAAAAATATTGCCACGATTTTCAGATATATTTAATAAAGCTCAACTGAGGGTGTCACGGGGCACTTCAAAATGTACCACCCCATCGGTGGGCACTTTATTTTGCCCGGGTGGCACAGTTTCAGCCTGACAAGGAACGGAATTTGGTGCCGAATCCGTTGAGGCGAGCTGGGTATTTTGCGGTGGTTTTTCTTTTTGAAGCTGTTGCCACTCTTTGCGGTAACGGGCTATTGTTGCCCGATGTAGGCCTATGGCGCTATTGATTTTACGGTCAGACCAACTCAGAGAAAAAAGTGTAAATAATAGTTCTTTTTGTACCATCTTTAACCTGTTTGCCATTTATCGACCCTCCTGGTTTTTCCCAGGAGAATCTACAAAATATTTCGATTAAAGGCGGTACACTTTGGGTGCCCCCTGACACACCGACCGAAGTCGATACCATGGTTTAGCAAAACGGTGCAGAGCAGCTTGAAAAGAGGGCGCAAGCCGGCCCTCCGCCGCGTGACTGTAGGATATGAAAGCATCGTAAGGCAATCTACCAATCTTCCTTGTTTGAATTGTTGAAAAACCCTACTTCCTAACCGCTTTTTAATGCAGCACAATTGCATTTAATGCGATTATTTAGTGTTTCGTATTAAATGCTATTTGAGATTATTCTAGGATTATTGATCAGCAGTAAGACAACATTTCACACAGATCATCCGCACCGCCCATCCATTTATAGCAGTGGTACGATTGTTTTTAGGGAGAATTGATGCTATTGTTGAAACGCTCGTATCGTGAAAAGTTCAGCACGGAGAAGAAAGAATTGATTTTTCACAGCGTAAGTGATTAGTATACTTAATAATTCGGGGAAACGCAAGTAAAATGTGATAAAAAGGTATTAAAATCGCAGTCATCATAACTTTGCTGCACTGAAGATTTGTACTTCTTCAAACTCCAGAGGGCCACGGTGCCAGCTTGCTGCCATCCTGTTCAAATCCGTGATCTAGAAAAACCTGGGCAAACTCGCTTTCCTTTGCCGGCCGACCATCGATCTCCACGATATCGATGCGCTTACGTGGCCGCATATCGGCAGGCAGTTGCAGCCAGGTTTTCAGCGCTTTTACACAGTCTTTTTTGTTAGCTTATTTATTGTGTGTGCTTATAGAAACTGTATCTCAATATCCCTGACGTTTTTGAAATCCTGATCCATTGTGGTCAGCCTAAATCCATAATGCTTGCAAACACTATATTGATATGCATCATCGAAGTCTAAATTTATTTTTTTCCTATTCTGAACAACATTTTTATAGAGGCTCTTGGGTAAGGATATCAGTTGAATTTTTGGCAAAATATCGGCTACGAATTTTAAAAAGAGTTTATCCTGATTCTCTCGAAATAAAATTACTCCAATTGAATGAAGGGAAAAATCGGTTAGATTCAGTTCACCAGTATTTTTAGATAGAAAATTTTTACACTCTTGACTCCTATTCTGTAGCAGGAGTATCTCCAGAAATATATTGGTATCAACCAAATACATCAGCGCCACTCAGAAGCTTTGTGCTGCAGTTCAACCGATGTGAATTGGTCTCTTAATTTTGACAATCCTCCTTCCCAATCAAATTTAAATCTTTTCTTGTTTTCATTATGGTCTATTTTCTTACTCCCATACTTTTTCAAAAGGAATTCAATATAATCAAGAACCTCTGGTATTAAATGATCAGGAAGTCTGTTAATTCTCCTGTTGACTTCGTTTTCGTTCATAGCGAATCTCCAATGCAGTTTCGAGTTCAATAATTTTTGTGACTACTTAAGATAAGCAATAATAGGGCATTATGTCAATAGCTTTTTCAAATTAATAAGATAAAGGTATAATTTGTACCAATTTGCTTTTTTCTTTGCCCGCTAATTGTGATGGCCGACTTATATTTGGGAGACGATATTCTTTAAATTTCTGGAACTATTTGATACGGGTTGTGGAGATAGTTTGGCATTCGTCCCAATTTATAAATGAAAATCGCTGTAAAAGCAAGTAAAAATGTGTTAGAAAAGTAATATAATCGCGGGTAGGATAAAAAGGCCTTTTTAAGTGAAGCAGCGAACGGAGACTATTTCAAATCCACAATGGCCACAGCACCGATTTGAGGCCATCCTGTGCAAAATTAATGCAAAAATTGTGGTGTTTCATTTTTTTGTTTTCGTTAATTGTGTACAAGGTGAACAGGCTATAAATAGGTTCTTGCACGATGTCTTATCCTTATCGTTCCACGGCGATAATTTGTGGCACTCGCCCATTATTTATCGAATAGTGGAAATATACTTCGACATACGTACTCCAAGAAACTCGCTTTCCTCGTTTGGTTTCGATACGCAATGCGATGATATTTTCAGAGCCACCGGATTTAGCCGTTTGCTGCCGGTGGTCGATCATTTCTACCATCTTTGCATCCAGTTCTAAAACGGGTTTTCCTGCCACAAAAAAGTAATCTGACAGTTCTCCGTTTTGAGCGATCGCTTTGTAGCGATAAATGGTCTCTGAAGCGGCCTCAAATCCAGCCTCGACCGCTAAATCGGTGAATTGAATGGCGTAATGGCCATCGGTTGTTTCGATCACTCGAAAGTCATCTAACGGGTTCACCTGGCGGTACCAGTAACGGCCGGTTTTGTCGCGCCGTTCAATGAGTGTTTTAATAACATATTCCTCATCCTCCGGGTTACTGTATTGGCCGGTTTCAACTATGGCTCGAATTTGCTCATCGGTGAACGACATCACAAGATGGGCTCCCCAGAATACGTCCAAAGACGTGCCTCGCTGAAATGCGGGATTGGGTATGATAAAGGCGTAATTCCCCGGGTTGAAAAGCTTCGATTCAAAGTAGCCCACGGCCGGACTGATCAGACCCGGCTGTTTCTCCCAGGGTTCCACCCACAGACCGAGACTGAAAATCTTTAGCAGCATTTTGCCCAGATCAAAAGCGCCGCGATGACCGCGAGAGGTACCCGCCGCGCCGTAGCCTCCGCTACCAAGCGAGGTGCCAAAGTCGATGAGATAATGACGTACGAAGCGGCGGCCGTTTTCCGTCACATACATATCGAGGGTATTGTTGGCCTTGGTATCCGAATTGTTCAACCACGCGGCCAGCACTTTGTACCCTCGGAGCTCCCGCCGGTGTTGGTGTGGAATGCGATCGTTGGGGTCGTCGTTTCGGCGTCCGTGATACGAAAACGGGCCCAGGGGTTCCCCCTCGAGGAGCTTGCTGGCCACAATGCGGTAGGTGCCGTTCGCATTTCGATGCGCTTTGTCTAATATTTTTTCGACAAATTGTAAAGTCATGGGAACTTCCCTGCCCCAGCGATTTTTCACCGTCACATTTTCGGCGATTTGCAATTGTTTCGGATCGAGGTTGCTCAGATAATTCTCCGGCGTGTTATAACCGGCGGCGTAAACAAATTTCGTCGTGATCACTTCGGCTGCGGTTTGCATTTCGGGATAGCCTTTGATATCGAATTTGACAAAATAGATGTCTCCTTTCCGGTCTTGAATGCGGAAACCCGGCGTTACCCCTTCTAATTTGGCTCCCATGATGGTAAGCGGTCCATCCTGAGCCGGCGGAGTACCGCTATTGGGGCCGCGTTTGAGTTCTGACAGCGACAGGGGATGTTTTGCGTGGCGATTGGTAAACCAACTCGAATTGGCCACCTCTCCGAGGACGTTCAAATTCATGGCTTGCCTGGGGTTGTTTGAAAGCTTGCGAACATGCCAGGGTAGATTGGCCAGCTCATCGATCTCCTGAATGAATATGTTGTCTATGGCATCTTCATACAAACTGATATTCTTTGCCTCAGGTTTGGCTATGGTTCGGGTGTCATTTTCTTCGATGATGAGCGGACGATTGGCGAAGCGCCGCTCAGAAGCGCAATGCATGCTGGCCAAACAGAAGCAACATGCCACCACCATTTTCCCGATTGTTTTCATCTTTTTACTCATCCTAAAACCTCCTCAAATCGGTATTTAACCCGAAAACAAATCTCATCTGCTCTTTGGATTTGGCCATTTCAAAGGTGGCTACCAATTGCCTGTTTTTTGCGGTTAATCGCAGCCCGCCCCCGGCGGCATATTTGAAGTCATGGACGCTGAACTCATCAAAAATGTTGTTGAAAACGCGCCCCTCTTCAAAAAATCCATAAACCGTTGCATGCGCATGGACGGGAAAACGGTACTCGGCGCTCAACAGCATTAAATCTTCGTCCACAAAGCGAAAGGGTC
Source organism: bacterium (assembly GCA_046757025.1). Lineage (GTDB taxonomy): Bacteria > Zhuqueibacterota > Zhuqueibacteria > Oceanimicrobiales > Oceanimicrobiaceae > JBHHXN01. The sequence goes on along the minus strand of JBHHXN010000041.1, from coordinate 4,885 downwards.
GGTAACCGCGCAAATTGTCGGTGCCGCCCAGGCCCGAGAGACGATAAAAAGGAATCGCCCGGCCCGACATTTTGTCCATAACTTCTGTTCGCAGACGCACTGCCAGCACCCGTTGATAAAATAGCTCCACATACCGCCGTAGATCCAAAGTATATTTCCGATAGCCAAAATCACGTCTATTCAGCTCCCTGGCAAACTCGGCCGAGAAAAACGCCTCACCGCCTTCGGTGGGATGGCCGGTTGCGTTTCTTGAGTCGTGATAAAACTTAAATAAAAGCGACCACATTTCCGCGCCCTCGAGTCCTGGAACTTCCTCATCAGAAAAAAACTTTGTGGTGGATGGCCGGCCAGGCTCCCTTCCGTCTCCGATGTCGACGTCACTGTATGCGAGGCCAAATGAAAATTGCCCCGCCTGCACAGGCGCCGAGATGACCGCGATTTCAAAATGGGTTTCCTGTTGCAGATAGTTTGTTTCATTTGAAGGCGGTGAGTCGTTGCCCACGCCGAAGAAATCCTCGTCGGGTTTTCTCTGGTGAGCGGCCATCAGCTGTAAGCCCCATGCTGGTGCCAATAATCGCGCGTCGCTCAATTTACCATATAACAATCGTCGGCTTCGGATTCCGAAACTTCCGTGGGCGTTCAAGACCATGCCGGCTCGAACAAAATTTTCTTGAATAAACGTGACGCCGCCACCGCCGCTGGGAGCAAAAATCGGTCTAACTTTGCGCGTGCCGTCTTCACTTGTCAGCAGGTCGGTGGCTCTTAGATAAACGCTTTGAAAATCTATCCATCGGGCGGTCAGGCGGATGCCGTGAAAGAGTACTTTTAATGGCAGTGTCACAATTTCTCCGGGTACCTCGGCGACGTTTTCGATAAAACTATCTGTGGCCTCTCGCTCTTCAATAGGCCTTTGCTCTTCTGGCACTTTATCATTTTCCAGCGACTGAGCAAAACCGTGATTAGATGTGCCTGTCCAAATCATCGCGATTTGGGTTACCAGAAATAAGTAATGTAGAATTGGTTTTGTTTTCATTATGGCCTCTCATCTTTTTGCAGATTATGCTTAAATGGGGCACTCACTCCAGCGGTTTCAGCTCCCCGAGCACGGTTGGAATCAGCTCCGAGACCGTCGGGTGGATGTGCACAGCCCGCTGGATAACGGTGTATGGCATGTCCGCGTACATGAGGTCAGTGATGCCGTGCACCGCTTCATCGCCGCCCACGCCGAGAATGGCGGCGCCCAGGATGCGCTTGCTTTCGGCGTCCACCAGAATTTTGATGAAACCCTGAGTCTCACCTTTTTCCCGTGCCCGGCTGATGCGGGTCATCGGACGTTTGCCGATGAGCGCTTTGCGACCGGAGGCGCGCACCTGCGCTTCGGTCAAACCCACGCGTCCCAGCGGCGGATCGATGAACAGGCCGTAGGTCAGGATGCGGTCGCTGACCTTTCGCGCGTCGTTATCCAGGAGATTGGCGGCCACGATTTCGAAATCGTTGTAAGCCGTGTGCGTGAAGGCGCCCTGGCCGTTGCAATCTCCCAGCGCCCAAATACCCGCTTGGGAAGTCTGCAACTGGTCGTCCACCTGGATGTAACCGCGCGGGTCCACCTCGATGCCGGCGTTTTCCAGGCCGAGGTCGTCGGTGTTGGGTACACGGCCGACGGCCAGCAGCAGATGGGAACCGGTGACCTGCGGCGCCCCGCTCTCACAGTCGACCTTGACCGCAACACCGTCCCCGTGCTTTTCCACGGCGATGCACTCGGCGTTCAAGCGGATGTGGATGCCTTCGTTTTCCAGGATTTCTTTGACGCTTTCGGAGACATCTTCGTCGTCGCGCTGGATGAGCCGCGGCCCCATCTCCACAATGGTGACCTGGCTGCCGAAGCGGCGAAACATCTGACCGAACTCCAGTCCGATATAGCTGCCGCCGATGACGATCAGGTGTTCGGGGACATAATCGAGATCGAGCAGGGTGGAGCTGGTCAGGTAGTTCACCTCGGCCAGGCCCGGCATCGGGGGCACGAAGGCCCGTGCGCCCACATTGATGAAGATCTTGTCAGCCTGCAACCGCTCTTCGCCCACACGGACGACGTGCGGTTCTTCAAAACGAGCGTGGCCTTTGAAAACCGTTAGATTGGGCGTGTTGACCAGCCACTTTGGGGGTTCGTGGTTGGCGCGGCCTACGATATCATCCTTCCGCGCTTTGACCTTCCTCATGTCGACGGTGATGTCGCCATCGATGATCACGCCGAAGTCCGCCGCGCGTCTGGCCAAATAAGCCGCCCGCGCGCTGGCCACCATAGTTTTGGTCGGCGTGCACCCGACGTTCACGCAGGTTCCGCCAAACAAATGGCGCTCGATGACGGCTACCTGCATGCCGGCCCTGGCCAACCGCGCCGCCAGAAAGGGACCGGCCTGGCCGGTACCGATGATAATGGCGTCGTAATTCTTCATAATTAGTTACCTCCGCTTTTTCTACCTGATTTTAATCCTTGAATTTTTTGAAGCCCTATATTTTAAATATAAAATTCAGCCCGGTTATTCCATTGCAAATCTTTGCTATAAGCCTGCAAGACACGCTCCGGGTCGCGTGCATTCCAGACATCTTCGGCTGCCTTCACGTTCACCCGCGCGCTTAGTTGTTTGGATAGAGGTTGAGTGGGTTGTTTCATTTGACAGTTTTTTAATTGACTTCGTATTTGAATTTAAAGGTCTGTCAGAGCTCGCAGCCTTTGGGCTAGGTCGTTTTTCGAGGTCACGCCGACGATGCGATCATCCACCACGCCTTGCTTGAAAAAGAGCACCGTCGGGATGGATGCAATGCGGAATTGCCTGGCGATTTCATGCGCTTCGTCGGCATCTATTTTCGCAAATACCGCCTTCCCCGGGAAGTCCCGCGCCAGCTCTTCGAGAATGGCGACCATGATATCAGAAGAACCGCTCCAGCTTGCACAGAAGAGTACCAAAACCGGTAAAACGCTTTCAAGCACACGCTGGTTGAAATTTTCGTTCGTCAGAGTCAATACAGTGAATTTGTTTTTCATAGCGATTGTTTTTAAAGTGTTCGTTATTTGGCCATGTCATCCGGGCAACATGATTTCAAAATATCCGGATTTAACCTGGCGATCTCTGCGGCTATTTCCTCACGAGTGTAGCGCGGCGTGATGTGCTGCGGGCAGTTCCAATCGAAAGCCTGAATTCTAAAAATGATCAGGCGTTCGATGTGGGCCTTATAATCGGGCATCTTCAGCTTCGCCAACAATTCCGCATCCTGCTCGGCGTCGATCACTTCCGATTCCGCCCAGATTTTGAGCCGCTTTTGCGTTGGATAGTCGATCAAGAATAGCGACGCTTTGCTGCTCGAGTTGAGATTGCCGGTGCTGATGTATTGCATGTTGCCGCGGTAGTCCGCAAAGCCAAGCGTAGTGTGGTCAAGCACTTTCAGAAATCCTTTCGGTCCGCCGCGAAACTGCGCATAAGGCCAGCCGTTTTCGCCAACGGTTGCCATATAAAAGCTGTCCCGCGATTGGATAAATGGGATTTCACGCTCAGTCAGAACGTATTGATCGCCAGACACTTCCATGCGCGCATAAGATTTGCGAGAGCCGGACTGTTCCTGGGCCCTTTTAACGCTGTCGGTAAAAGCAAACTTGGTAAAATTCTGGTTCATGAATTCTCCCTTATCTTTTTCGAAAACGTGTGTTTGAGTTTTCGAAACGATTGCGAAGCACGGTCATGGCGTGCCCGAGGAGGGCGAAGCAATCTCATCCCATGTCGAAGGAGATTGCTTCGTCGTTTCGCTCCTCGCAAAGACGGGCATTGGTTTAGCATGTCTTTGGCGGCCGCAAACACTGTGCGGACTACGAGTTTGTTTATTTTTCAGAAATTCGTTTGACATTTTTCTTCAAAAATTTCCGAATCAGTTTGGCGATAACCTCGCCGTCCTCTTCCAGTGCGAAATGGCCGGTGTCCAGCAAATGAAATTCGATGTTCTTCAAATCGCGCTTGTACGGGAAAGCGCCTTCGGCCGGAAAAATGTAGTCATTCTTGCCCCAGACGATCAGCGTCGGCGGCTGGTGCTTGCGGAAGTAGGCCTGCCATTGCGGGTACAGCGGCACGTTTGTCCGGTAGTCATAGAACAACTGTAGCTGGATGGCGGGATTACCGCCGCGCGTCAGATGGCGCAAATCCATGTTCCAGGTGTCGGGACTGATGACCTCTTTATTTCGAACACCATGCGTAAACTGCCACTCGACACCTGCTTTTGTGATAAATCCTTTCAGCGGCTCCGCATTTTCGGGGGTTCTGTCTTGCCAGTATTTTTTAATCGGATCCCAAAATTCCCTTAGTCCCTCCTCGTAGGCGTTGCCATTTTGTACGATGAGGGCCTGTACCCGTTCCGGGTGCTTCGCCGCGATTCGGAAACCGACTGGAGCGCCATAGTCCATCAAATAGATGGAATAAGAGTTGATGCGGAGTTTGTCTAAAAACTTCTCGATTAACAAGCTGTAATTCTCGAAGCTGTATTCGAATTTATCCATGGCCGGCTGATCGCTGTTACCAAAGCCGGGGTAATCGGGCGCCACCAAATGGAACCGGTCGGAAAGCGCCGGTATCAGGTTGCGGAACATGTGCGAGGAAGTCGGAAAGCCGTGCAGCAGCAGGATCGTGGGGGCATCTTGCGCGCCGGCCTCGCGATAAAAAATATTCACCCCATCCACCTCGATGGTTTTGTAAAGGGTGGGATAACTTTTTGCAGGTTCATCTATCGGCGCAGCCGACACCTGCTGCGTTGCTTGAGTCAGCATGAACATACCGATAGCAAGGATCGGAATCCCGGCGGCCAGCAGGACGATTTTTTTGAAGTTGAATTTTAAACGGTTCAT
>JBHHXN010000040.1:0-35607 GCA_046757025.1 bacterium | reverse complement strand
TTCTTTAAAATACTGAATTCAGTAATAACCCCGTTTCTGAGCTAACTGGATAGCCATAGATTGCTTCGCTGCGCTCGCAATTGCAAATTGTTGCAATAATAATTAAGAATGAGTCTGCAAGAAAGGTCTTTTGAAGTCAGCAGCGGTGGAACGGGTTTACTGAGCGCGCTGTTTGCCAACCGAGGTTAGTTTCGATGATCCTGCCTTTCTTTTCAAACTTTTCGAATGCATTTGAACAAACTTGAACACTTCTTCCATGACCGTGGTTTTATCATAATCCACCGTGATGACATGATACGAATTTCGCAGCTCCACCAGACGCTTTGCGGTGGAGTGCACGGATTCCATGATTATTTGCGCGTTGTGAAAATCTACCGTGTGATCCTGTTGGGAATGCATAACCAAAATCGGCTGTGAAATTTCAGAGAGATCCTCCCGTACATGTTCCACCAACCGAAAAAGCTGAACCACCGCAATATAGGGATAGCGCTGATAACTTCCTAATTTTGGCTTGGCAGACTGATCGCGAACATCCTCGCCACCGCGTTTGTGGCGATATTTATACACGCCTTTTAGCAAACGGACGCTCAGTTTTTTCCAGGTGGGAAAATTAACCGGTGCGGCAAGTGCCACCACCCCATTCACGGGTTTGTGCGCAGCCAGATGCAGAGCCAGAGTACCGCCCATAGACAGCCCACACACATAAATTTCTTCACATTGTTCACACAATTCAAAATAAGCCGCCTTAACCTGTTCGAACCAGTGCTTCCAGGTGTAGTTGAACAAATCACCTGAGTAGGTGCCATGACCGGGCAAAGTCGGCACGGACACGGTCAAATTCTTGCTGACAAGAAAATCACGCAAATCCAATAATTCATTGGGACTTCCGGTAAACCCGTGTATCAACAAGCATCCCACGGGTCCCCCTTTGTAAATCGACGATTCGGCCATATTAATAGGTACGGGTACTATCTTCAGGTTGCGTATTCATGACGCCTTCAGGATGTAACCGCTGCTGCAATTCCTCGATAAAAACCGACTCTGAAAAAACGGGATTTTCCACAATGGCGCTGAGCTGCTCTTTTTGCTTTGCATCATCGTTTACGCGCATGGCTTTTACGGCCAAAATCGCCACCGCCACATCGATGTCTTTGAACGAGAGGTCGCGATTTTTGATCCAGCCTTTTTTCTTTCTTTTTTCGCCAATGACTTCCAACCAGTCGCTCTGTTCGCTAACCACTGCTACCATGTTCATGGGTTCAAAAGTTTCGTCGGTAACGGTGAGCAGGTCCGGCCGTTTGTAAAGATACGATTTTTTAACCACGGCCGCGGCCCTGGCATCCACTACGACGAGATAGGATGAAGTCCAGCCTTCTTTGCCATCTGACAGTCTGATTTTGTAATATTCGCGGTTCTTGTCGGTTGAATCGACAGTGGAGTGGCCAAGAAAGGTCAGGGTTTCGCCCAACGACAAAGACGACAGCATGCGTGCGGCTCGGGAAGGCTGTGCACGCACCGAAGCACCGTCCCAGATGCAAACGGCCGGCTGTTCCTGCGCAACGGGTTCTGGCGGAAGCGCCTCCACCTTTTGCTCGGATTGTTTCTGGCAGCCAGTCGTGAAAAAAAACAACATCAAACTCAGGAAGACAAATAGAATTCTGGAATGACTCATTATTCCTCCTTCAACTTTTGTCAAGACGTGTATTTTTCTTGAAACGTCCCTTAATATAAATTCAAGCGTCCATAAAGTCAAGACAAATGCTAGGGGAATTCCATTCGATTGTTTATAATCGACGCCTATTGAAGGTAGATTGAAGAATAATTGCAGCGAAAAGAATAGAGCCGGAGGCGCTGGTGAGTCTCCCACATTGAGGTGGCACCAGCCCGACGAGTAAATACCATCAGCGGGCGCCTAGATATTAAGCTACTCGCGGTTTGCCTCCAGCTTTTATTTTTTCTTGAAAGGTATGAACTGGTTTTTAACAGACCGCGCAGTCAATCAAGCAACGTTTCGCCACGGGATCCGATTTATTTGCCGGAATATAATAAAAAATTTTCCGTTTTGCAATAGCCATTTTACAATTTTTATCCAAAATGTAACAAGGCGGATTTTTAAATCGGAGTGTCAAATATCGCGTTTGAAATTAGGGTAAAGTCATATCAATGAACGCAACATTATTGAGGTGGAGGATGTTACAAATCAACCGCGTCCCCCTAATGTGCCGTTTGTGCAGTCGAAACCAGCAAACCGCGGGTTCATGTCTGCATTAATCGCCTGTTTTTACATAAATTTTAAGTTATTTTATTTCTCTAAAAATAAAAATATTACTTGACTTTTTGGGATAATTTGGTTACGTTTGGGATGTAATGGGATAATCCGGGAAGAGATGGAGATCGCCCCAATCATTTTTCCTAAATCAAGTAAAATCAGCATGGCATATTTTCTTGGCACATACGAGAATACCATCGATGACAATAACCGGCTCAGTATTCCGGCGAAGTATCGGAAAATCATGGAAGATCTCGGCCATAGCCATTTTTTTATTACCAAAGAACCTGAGAATTATTTAACGCTCTATCCCAACAACGTCTGGAATGCACGAATTGGCGCAAAAATCGCTGACCTGCCCCATGGCGGGCCCAAAGCGAAACGATTTCGACGCTTAATTGGTGCGAACACGACTGAGATAAACCTGGACAATCAAGGAAGAATTAACATTCCAACCGACTACTACAAACACGCAGGCATCGAAAAAAAAGTGAAGATTATCGGCGCCGTGGATACATTGCAACTTTGGAATCCTGAATCCTACGATGAAATCTCCCAAGAACCTGAAGAACAATCTATACGCGAAGAATTCGAGGAATTTGGAATTTAATTTAACGCGAACTTAACGGGGATTTGTAACCGTTCACCTTACAGTTATCAACTTAATATAAAGTAACACAAAATCGGCCAATTTTTTAGACGGATGCCGGTGAGTAAACCAGCGATGAATTTTGTTATCGAAAACCATGCAACAAGGCCATGTTTCATGAGCCCGTCTTACTAACGCCGGCGGTTGACTTGCTGGTCACCCGGCCTGATGGCGTTTACGTCGACGGGACCCTCGGCGGCGGCGGCCACGCGCGCGCCATCCTGGAAAGATTGGATAAACCGGGCCGGCTGATCGCACTGGACTTGGATGAAGAAGCCGTCCGCTTTGCAAATCAACAGCTGATGCGGAAATATAAAAATAAATTGGTTATCAAACAAGCTAATTATAAAGAGTTTAATAAAATTTTACACAGTTTAAACATCGACAAAATAAATGGCATTTTGCTGGACCTGGGGGTTTCCTCGCACCAGATCGACACCGCAGAACGTGGTTTTAGCTTCTCTTCAACGGCAAAGCTCGATATGCGGATGAGTAAAAAACAATCATTAACCGCTTTTGATATCGTCACCACCTATTCAGAGCAAGAGTTAGCGCGATTGTTTCGTGAATTTGGCGAGGAAAAAAGATACAAAAGCGTGGCCAGAATGATCGTCAAAGAACGACAACGGGCGGCAATTTGCACGACAAGGGATCTTCAGGCAGTGGTCAGCCGCGCTTTGCCATTTCAGCAGCGAGTCAAGTCGCTGGCAAGAATATTTCAAGCTTTGCGCATTGCGGTAAACGACGAGCTGAGTAATTTATCCGAAGTGTTGAACACGTGCCTGGATTATCTTGCCGAATCCGGTCGCATTGTGGTTCTGAGCTACCATTCGTTAGAAGATCGCATGGTTAAAAACTTTTTTAAACGCGAAGCGGAACGATGTGTGTGCCCGCCAAATTTACCGCTGTGCGTTTGCGGACATACTGGGCGGTTGAAAATATTGACCAAGCGCGCCGTTCAAGCCAGCGAGCAGGAAATACAATGCAACCCAAGAAGCCGCAGTGTTCGCTTGCGGGCGGCCGAATTGCTGCCGACTGTTTCGCACACATCAAGTTGAGGCAACTAAAAAAGATCCATTAGCTTTTGCACCAATAGAAGAGACAAATCAAACTGGAGAATGAAAAAATCGAAATTCAAGAGAAGTAAAGGAGTAACCGAATGTTGGAAGTGATCATAGGCAATGTTTTTATCTGGGGACTGATTTTGATTGCGGTGGTGTTTTTGGCATTCCCGATTTTATTGGAATTCAGAAGAACTCAGCCGTCTCTTACTCTAAACAGAGCAGTTAAACTTGTGCTGTTTTTTGGATGGTTCGGTATGGTATTGATTTTATTCTGGAATTTTCGCTAATCAACGCCATTATGCCGGCACAGGGAAATCGTGAAATACAAAAAAATTCCCATAGTCAAATCGCGGATCGTTTCACCGTCGAAGAAGAGATTTCCAAAACTCAAACTATTTGGAAGCATTTTTTTCGGACTGGTAGTGATGATTTTCTACGTCTGGTTAAAAGTGCAAATCAATTTGGAATTAGCGGAAATCCAATTGCTTGAGCAAACCATCCGCCAACAAAAGCGAGAAAACGATCGGCTGCAAGCAGAATATATCAAGCTTTCCAGCTTCGATCGCATTCATAAAATAGCTCAGGAAGATTTAGGATTGATTTTTCTTGATAGTGAGGCTTTTCATGAGATACCGTAAATTTTCTTCGCAACAACCCCGGCGCCGCAGGGTAGCTATTTCTGAGGTTCCCACGGAAAAAGTCTGGCGATTTTATCTGGTTCGCACTTTTCTGATTCTGGCCATCCTGACGATATTCGTGCGTCTGGTGCAAATCCAGGTGATCGACAACAAAAAATATATTAAGCTGGCAAAGGAACAGTACACACGGATTTTAATGGATAAAGCTGAGCGGGGTTTAATTTACGACCGCAACATGATGCCGGTAGCCTTAAATCGAGCTTGTTACGACATCGGACTGCACAGGCGGCAGGCGAAAGATCTGGCTGCCACTTCACAGAAATTAGCAAAAATATTGGATCTGAACCAACGCGCATTGTACGCAAAGATTCGGGATGGGAATGATTTTATCATGGTGGCAAGAAAAGTCGAAAAAGAAAAAGTGTCGTTGATTCAGCTCTTGAACATCCCCGGCATCAGCATTGCTGAAACCAGTGAACGCATTTATCCTCTGAATGATAAATTAGCTCAGGTGATCGGTTTCGTGGATGTGGACGGTCGCGGCATCAGCGGGCTCGAGCTGGCGTACGACACGGTCCTCACTGGCAAGGACGGCAAAAGTCTCTACCAGAAGGACGCCAAAGGCAATTTTATCGCACCCATTGTGGCGGAAACGGAAAAACAAAAAAGCGGTAAAAACCTCATTCTGACTATCGACAATGTGCTGCAAACCATTGCGGAGGACGAATTAAACAGAACCGTCAAGAAATTCAATGCCAAAGGCGGCAGCGTCATCATCACCGATCCCAATACCGGTGAAATATTGGCATTGGCATCGGCGCCGGGATTCGACGCCAACAACGCGAAAAACTACCCACCTGAGAACTGGCGAATTCGTGCCATCACAGATATTTTCGAGCCGGGATCAACTTATAAAATCGTCACCATGATGGCCGCCATTACCGAGGGCAAAAAAGATCTCAACGATATCGTTTACTGTGAAAACGGCAAAGTGACCATGTTCGGAGAAGAGATCAACGATTCCAAAAAGCATGCATGGCTGACCGTGCGCAAAGTGTTCACCTATTCCAGTAACATTGGCACCGCCAAGATTGCCCGTGAAGTCGGAAAAGATGCCCTGTTCAACGCCTCTCGATATTTCGGATTCGGAATTAAAACCGGCATTGAGCTGCCCGGTGAAGTTGGCGGGATTTTGAAAAAACCGTTTGAGTGGTCGGACTTTTCACTGGCGGCTATCTCATACGGACACGAAGTGGCTGTAACGCCGCTGCAGGTGGCCATGGCCTACGGCGCCATCGCCAACGGCGGCAAACTCATGAAACCCATGATCATCAAGGAAATTAGAAATCAGGAAAACAAAATCGTGGCAAGCTATCATCCGCAAAAAATTCGGCAGGTGATGGACAAAACCAGTGCGGTCAAAATGATAGACATTCTGGAAGAGGTGGTAGAGATGGGTACAGGTACTTCAGCAAAAATCCCAAACCTCAAAATTGCAGGTAAAACCGGCACCGCTCAAAAACCGCTGCGCGGCCGACTGGGTTATTCCGATTCGAAATTTGTGGCCTCGTTTGCGGGCTTTTATCCAGCTGAAAATGCCAGACTGCTCATTTACATCAACATCGACGAGCCATTTCCGGTGCATTCGGGCGGAAACGTCGCGGCGCCGGCATTCCGAAATATTCTGCAGCAAATTTTGAAAATTTACGCCCAGCCAGTAAAAAGGCACTACGCTGAAGCGACGCCAGCGCCACAAATCTTAAACACCCGACTCATTCCCGATTTACAGGGAAGGCGAATCGAAACGGCTCTGCATATTTTAAAGGATCTCGATATTCAACCGGAAATCGAAGGCGAGGGCGATATTGTTGAGCATTTGAAACTGGTAATCGCAACAGAAAAAAATAAAAAACCTCAAATTCGAATCAAGCTCACATCTTTTCCGGATGCGTCAGGCTACACAACCATGCCCGACTTGCGAGGCTTTTCTCTGCGCAAAGCGGTGACAGAACTGACCATTCGTGGCTTAAAAGTGAAAATCTATGGGGAAGGAAAAGTGGTGCGACAGGAACCGGCAGTGGGTACGAAACTCAAAGTGGGCGCTCGCTGCATGATCGAATGCGCACCTCGAATCAACATCCAAAAACTAAATCAAAGCTAAGGGGCGGCTTTCTGAGCTATCTACGATAAAATGCCATGAAATTGACCCTGCAAGAAATCTACGACAACCCGGACTACCGATTTCTGTACTCCGGTCCAACGGAAGCTTTGCAAATGGTGATCGCCGGCATCTCCATCGACTCGCGGGAAATTCAGCCTGGCGAACTTTATTTTGCCATCAAGGGTGAGCACCACGATGGGCACAAATTTTTGCGGGAGATTTTTAACAAACAGGCCATCGCCGCAGTGGTAGAAAAAAAATGGCGGCAAAAACACCCTAAGGACTTGGCTGGCAAAGCCCTTCTGGCGGTGGAGGATACTCTGACGGCGCTGCAACAGGCGGCACATGCATACAGAAAAAAGTTCGCCATCCCCATTTTAGGGTTGACGGGCACCAACGGTAAAACCACTACCAAAGAAATGATCGCAGCCGTGCTTTCCAGGTCAGGTAACGTTTGTAAAACCGAAGGCAATTTCAACAACCATATCGGCGTACCGCTGACGCTTTTCCAACTGCGTGCTTCGCACCAGTCGCTGGTGTTAGAAATGGGCACGAACCATTTCGGAGAAATCCGGCAATTGTGCGAAATTGCGGCGCCCACCTGTGGCTTGATCACCAATATCGGGCACGGGCATCTGGAATTTCTACAAAGCCTGGAAGGGGTGGCTAGAGCCAAAATAGAGTTGTTTGAATATTTACAGCCAGAAGGCCTGGCGTTCATCAATTTGGATGACGCCTTGATAACAAAACAGGTACCGAAGCTGCGCCGTTGTGTCACTTACGGCTTCAAGGATGAAGCCGATATTTCAGCGCAAAAGCTAAGCCTGGACGATCCACAGACCATCGGGATGCGAGTAGAAAATCAGACCATCGTGCTGAATATGCCCGGTGAGCACAATCTGTCCAACGCCCTGGCAGCGGTGGCTGTTGGCTTGGAATTCGGTGTGGACATGCCCGACATCAAACAGGCCCTTGAAAACGTCCAATTGCCATCGAAGCGCATGCAAATCATTCGCAAAGAAAAAATGTTGATTTTAAACGACAGCTACAACGCCAATCCGGACTCGACGCTGGCGGCATTGAGCATTTTAAAAAATACCCCGGTTGCTGGTAAAAAAATCTTTGTGTTTGGAGACATGTTAGAGCTCGGGCAGCAGTCCAAAACGGAGCACACCCGCATCGGTGCGGCGCTGAACGATTTCGGCGTGGCGGTGTTTCTGGCGTTTGGCCCGGAAACGGCAGCCGCAGTGGATAGCGCCAGAAGGAAGACACCTGTTATCACTGCTGAGCATTTTACAGACAAGGCCGAACTCGTGAGTTTCCTGAAAACGCATCTCGATAAAGGCGATCTAGTGCTGGTGAAAGGTTCCCGCGGCATGAAAATGGAGGAAGTGATCCAAGCGCTGCTGCAGGAAGAGCGGGATGATCAAATCCATGGCTGAATTTTTCCTGAAAAAAGCTTGTTAAGTATTTTTTAAACAAACAACTATAATCGATATTTAGATTATTTTTCTTGACATTTGGTTCAATATATGGTATCTTTAGTAAAATTAACTAACTATATATCGTGACATGTTCTACTATCTGTTTTATCCGTTAAGAGAGATCATCTCGGGTTTCAACCTTTTTCGATACATCACCTTTCGCTCTGCCTGGGCCGCGATCACGGCCTTACTCATCAGTTTTATCGTGGGGCCGTATATCATCAAAAAACTGCGGCAGCATCAAATCGGTGAAGAGATTCGCGAAGACGGACCCCAGTCGCATTTAAAAAAAGCCGGCACCCCCACCATGGGTGGTTTGATCGTTCTGGCAGCGGTGGTGCTCCCCACCTTGCTGTGGGCAAGAATAGACAACATCTACATTACGCTCATTCTAATTTCAACCATTTGGATGGGAGTGGTTGGTTTTGTGGACGATTATTTAAAATCCGTTAAAAAAGTCCCCAAAGGTTTGGTGGCCCGATACAAGCTTCTGGGCCAATTAAGTTTGGGCGCGATTATCGGGCTGACCCTGTATTTTTCACCTCGGTATGAAGGCATCAACACGCTAAGCACTATGCCTTTTTTTAAGGACTATGAAATCGATTTCGGAGTGTTTTACATTCCTATGGTGATATTTGTCATCACCGCCACCTCAAACGCCGTCAATCTTACGGACGGATTAGATGGCCTCGCCATCGGTTTGATCGGCATTTCCGGTTTGGCCTGGGCCGCCATCGCGTATGTTTCCGGTCGCGTGGATTTCAGCGATTATCTGAACATCATTTATCTGGATGGGGCAGGCGAGCTCACGGTTTACTGTGCGGCTCTGGTGGGAGGCGCGCTGGGATTTCTCTGGTACAATGCTCACCCGGCACAGGTGTTCATGGGCGACACCGGCGCCTTGTCCCTGGGCAGCGCCGTCGGCACCCTGGCCATTTTATTAAAAAAGGAACTGCTGCTGATCATCATTGGCGGCGTGTTTGTGGCTGAGAGTCTGTCCGTTATCATTCAGGTTTTGTATTTCAAACGAACGGGCAAACGGCTGTTTAAAATGGCGCCCATCCATCATCACTTTGAATTATCCGGCTGGGCCGAGCCGAAAGTGGTGGTGCGGTTCTGGATCATCGCCATCTTACTGGTGCTGTTCAGTCTTAGTACTTTTAAAATTCGTTGAGTACGTTTATGTTTGAAAACACCTTCAAATTTGATTCGACCCTTTTTATCGTGGTGGTGGTGCTTCTGGTGCTGGGAGTGGTGATGGTTTACAGCGCCAGCTCTTTCAAAGCTCTGGAAACCCACAAGGACAGTCGTTATTTTTTAACCAGTCATTTTTACAAGGTCTTGTTTGGTTTTTTTCTGATGTTGATCGTTTCGCGCATCGATTACCATTTGTGGTTAAAAATATCGCCCGGACTGTTATTTTTGACCTTACTGGCGTTAATTTATCTGGTGGTTGCGCCCGGCGTGGAAGCCATTCGAGGTAGCAAGCGCTGGCTCACAATCGGGGCATTTCAAGTTCAACCTTCTGATTTTGCGCGCATCGGATTGATTCTCTTTTTGAGCGCCACTTTAGGACGGCAATTATTTATTCATCAAAATGCTGAAAACCGCTTCTTTTTAAATCTCGGCATCATCGGTGTCATGGTTTTCCCCCTCTTTTTTCAGCCGGATGTCGGTACTGCCACTTTGATCATTCTGATCGCCTTGACGTTGATTTTTATCGCCGGCGACAAACTGCGCTATCTTTTTCTGCTCTGCTTTACCATATTTCCGGCTTTTTTAATGATGTTATCTCAAAACAGCTATCAGAAACAAAGGGTGCTGCAGTACCTCGCCTCCCTCAAAGGCGAGGATGTGAGCTGGCAGATTCAACAATCGCTCATCGCGCTGGGTAACGGCAGTTTTTGGGGGCTGGGCTTGGGCAGCGGCCGGCAGAAATATCACTTTTTGCCCGACCCTTTTACCGATTTTATCTACGCCATCATCGGCGAGGAGCTGGGGCTGGTGGGAACCCTCGCCATCCTACTCCTCTTTAGTATTTTGATCTGGCGTGGATTCAAATTATCCATGCAAATGCCGGAGCCGGCGGGCAAACTACTGGGCGTGGGCATTGTTTTGAACATCGCCATCTACGCCATTGCCAACGCCGGCGTGGTGGTCAATCTATTGCCCACGACCGGCCTCCCCATGCCTTTTCTGAGCTATGGCGGATCCGCGCTCATCGTGAACTTGTTCGGCATGGGAATTCTCCTGAATATCACATTACAGCTTCGAGAACGAAGTCGTTTGTATCGCAAAAAAAACCGCTATCAAAGCAATCATCCATCGGGTGGTTATGGGCAGCTCCGGCGTCATTAGAGTACTTTTTGCTGGCGGTGGCACCGGCGGGCATCTGTATCCGGCCATCGCGCTGGCACAGGAGTTTGAAAAAAGAATGAAAACAGAAATCATGTTTATCGGGACGTCATACGGGATCGAAAGCAAAGTACTTCCCCAAACGTCCTACATTTTCAAAAAAATATGGATGCGCGGCTTGCAGCGTAAAATCAGTTTCAGCAATCTGATGTTCCCGCTGCGCCTGCTGGTGAGCCTTTTACAGTGCGCATTTTACCTGCTGCGCTTCCGACCCCACGTGGTTGTCGGCACCGGTGGTTACGTGAGTGGGCCGGCGCTCATGATGGGTCTGGCTTTCGGCATACCCACCGTCATTCAAGAGCAGAACAGCTATCCGGGACTGGTCAACCGAGTGCTCGGCAACCGGGTAAATCAGGTTCACCTAACCTACGAGGCTTCTGAATCGCATTTTAAAAAACAAAAAAATGTATTCGTGAGCGGCAATCCTTCGCGCGGTGAAATCTCCAAACTGGACAAAACCGCGGCGTTGAAAAAATTTCAATTAAATATGAATAAAACCACCCTGCTCATATTCGGCGGTAGTCAGGGGGCATATGCCATAAATAGACAAGTGTTAGAGAGCCTTGAATCTCTGATGAAATTAAAAGATCTCCAAATTCTCTGGGCCTCCGGAGCCAAAGATTTGTCGGACATCAAAACCCGATGTGAAAAATTCCAGGAACGGGTGCGTGCCCTGGCTTTCATCGAAGACATGGGTGCGGCGTATGCTGCCGCGGACCTGGTTCTTTGCCGGGCGGGCGCTTCGGCCCTGGCAGAAATCGCCATCTGCGGCTTACCAGCGATTTTGATTCCGTACCCCTATGCGGCAGCCGGCCACCAGGAATTTAACGCTCGCACCATGGAGCAGGTGGGCGCCGCCATCATGATTCTGGAAAAAAATTTAAACGCAGAAACATTAACTCAAACGGTGGCAGAACTTTTAGACGATCCCCAGAAACGAACGGCCATGTCTGCGGCGGCACTAAAATTGGCCAGGCCGCACGCCGCGCGCGACATCATGGATAAAATTGCCACGCTAATTCAATGATTTGCTTAATTCTTAATCAGAAACATACAAAATGATGGTTTACTCAAAATACGGCACGCTTCACAAAAAAACCAACGCAAGACTCATCACCCTGCGTGGGTTGGGCTGGTTATTTTTAATCCTCACCACCACCACGCTTTTAATTTTGAAATTCTCCGCCTGGATGATCGCAAACGAAGTGCTGAAATTCAAAGAAATGAAAGTAGAGGGCAATCGGCTGCTTTCGGACACTGAAGTGTTAAGTCTGGTGGCCGTCGATTCATCAAAAAATATTTTCAATATCGATCTGAGTAGAATCAAAAAAAGCGTGGAGCAGCATCCGTTGATAAACCGTGCCGAAGTCAGCCGGCGGTTGCCGTCGAGCATCGTTATCGAGGTCGTGGAAAACGAGCCCATTGCCCTGCTAAACAAATCGACGTTATTTCCCATCGATGAAAACGGCAACATCTTCACAAAGTATCGTCTGAGCATGCTGCACGATTATCCCATCATCTCACATATCAGCGAAGTGGACGATAGCAGCGCGCCAAACAATGAGCTGGCCATCATTCTGGGATTTTTAAAAGAAATCAAGGAGCACCAGTTCACTTTTTACAGCGAAATCTCTGAAATATCCTATTCCCCTAAATACGGGGTGTACTGCTACCTGGCGCAAGGCGCCATACCGGTTTTTATGGGAGAAAATGATTACCGGACAAAAGGCCACAATCTACAGGAAGTACTGAACATTTTAGATCAGGAAAAAAAATGGTCTGAAATCGAATATTTAGATTTGCGGTTTGAAGGACAGGTTGTCGTAAAAAATGCTATTCAAAGCTAATTCACCATCAGCGGTGGTTCTAAAGGAGGTATAAATTAAATGCCAGAGTATGTAACTGGACTTGATATTGGAACTACTAAAATCGGGGCCATTATCGCGGAAGTCAACGAGGACATGGATCCCACCATCATCGGGGTGGGCACCAGTCCTTCAGACGGCCTGAGACGGGGTGTGGTCGTCAATTTAGACAAAACCGTACGCTCCATCCAAAACGCGCTCGAAGAAGCCGAACGAATGGCTGGCGTGCAAATCAAAGAAGTCTTTGCTGGCATCGCAGGCGACCACATACGCAGCATCAATGGCCGCGGCGTGGTGGCGGTTGCCGGACCGGATAACGAGATCACCAAAGCCGACGTGCGCCGGGTCATCGATGCGGCCAAAGCAGTGGCGCTGCCCATCGATAGAGAAATTCTGCACATTCTGCCTCAGGAGTTCACCGTCGATGATCAGCACGGTATCAAAGAACCGGTAGGGATGTCCGGCGTGAGATTGGAAGCGGAGGTACACATCGTCACCGGAGCCGTCACCTCGGCGCAAAACATCTATCGCAGCATCGATCGCGCCGGCATTCATGTGATGGACCTGGTTTTGGAGCCTCTGGCTTCCAGTTATGCGGTTCTGGGTGAAGACGAAAAAGAGCTGGGCGTGATCGTCATGGACCTGGGCGGCGGCACCACCGATATCGCCATGTTTTTTGAAGGATGCATCCGTCACACCGCGGTGGTGGGACTCGGTGGTAAAAACGTCACAAACGACATCGCTATCGGCTTTCGCACACCCGTGGACCAGGCAGAGTTGATTAAAATCCACAACGGCTGCGCCATTCATAAACCCGGCGACCGCGATCAAACTATTGAAGTGCCCGACGTGGGCGGCCGCGCACCCCGGCGCATTTCCAAGGCCTATTTAGTGGACATCATCCAACCGCGCATGGAGGAAATACTGAGTCTGGCTTATCGCGAAATCAAAAAATCGAACTATGTGCATTTGATGACGTCGGGACTGGTGCTGACCGGCGGCGGCTCCATGCTCAACGGAACCGTGGAGCTGGCCGAAGAAATATTCGACATGCCGGTGAAGCTGGGTGTGCCCGGTAATTTTAACGGTTTGAAAGACCTGGCTCAGAGTCCCATTCACGCCACCGGCGTGGGACTGGTTCATTACGGTATCCACCACAAATTCGAAGCAAATGATCTTCTAAAAAAAGATGAACACAATGTGTTTAAATGGATAATCGGGCGCATGCGCCGCTGGATCGGCAGCATTCAAAGATTTAATCATTAACAAATTTTCAAAAAGGGAAAGTCAAACAGGAAAATTAAATCAGGAGTAAACCATGAATATCAGATTTGATTTTGAAGAAAATATGACTTCGACGGCCAAAATGAAAGTCGTTGGAGTTGGGGGGGCCGGCAACAATGCTATAAACAGAATGATCGAAGCCAATTTAAACGGGGTCGAATTCATTGCCGTAAATACCGATCTGCAAGCCTTGAATTTGTGCAAAGCCACCAGTCGTGTTCAGGTCGGCCGCGATTTGACCAAAGGCCTGGGAGCCGGAGCCAATCCCGAAATCGGCCGCAAAGCCATCGAAGAAGACCGGGAATCGGTGTACGAAGCACTCTCCGATGCCGACATGATATTTGTCACGGCTGGCATGGGCGGTGGCACCGGTACCGGCGCCGCGCCCATCGTTGCGGAAATCGCCAAAGATTTGGGGGCGCTAACCGTCGGCATCGTGACCAAACCATTTCAATTCGAAGGTCCTAAAAGACAGCGCCGGGCTGACGACGGCATCTATGAATTAAAGGAACGGGTGGATACTTTGATTGTGATCCCCAATCAGCGGCTGCTATCGGTGGTGCCCAAAGACACGCCGCTGAATTCGGCGTTTAAAATTGCCGATGAAGTGTTGCTGCAGGCCACCAAAGGCATTTCAGATTTAATCGCCATTCCCGGCCTGATCAACCTGGATTTTGCCGATGTCAAAACCGTCATGTCGGAAATGGGCGACGCACTGATGAGCTCCGGTGTGGCCTCCGGTGAACATCGCTCTTTGGAAGCCGCCCAGCAGGCCATTGCCAGTCCGCTGCTGGAGGATGTAAATATTCAAGGGGCGTTGGGTGTGCTCGTGAATGTGACGGGGGGCGAGAATATGACGCTGCATGAAGTCAACGACGCCACTTCGGTCATTTCCGAGGCCGCAGGTACGGAGGCCAATTTGATCTTCGGCGCGGTTATCGATCCGGGCATGGAGCAGGAGCTGCGAGTGACGGTCATCGCCACGGGATTCAACCGCAACGGCCGATTCGGCGGGCTGAATGGCAACGGCCGCAAGCGCTATCTGGAAATCCAGGAGAGTTTCATGAATGATCTGGATATTCCGGCCTTTAAACGCATGCCGCCAAGAGCGGTCTCCGATAGCGTTGATGAGCAAATTACGGAAGAAAAAACGGATACAGAAAACAATGAGGACTACGATGTGCCAGCTTATTTAAGAAGAAAAGTTTAATCCCCCAACCTTGATGCAGCAGCTCGGTATCAGTCACTAAGCCGCTTTGACCACGCGTCCACTTTTGATGCAGTTTGTACAGACTTTTATTCGCTTAACCTGACCATCAATCTGGGCGCGTATTTTCTTTAAATTGGGTAGCCAGCGCCGTTTGGTCAAATTATGAGCATGGCTGACGTTATTCCCAACCATCGGGCCTTTGCCACAAATTTCGCACCTTTTTGCCACAATCATTCTCCTATTTCAATTCCAAAAATAATAGTCTCTTTGCCTAAAAAATAACGACTGCCATAATACAAAAAAAAATCAAAAAATGCAAGTAATTGTTTTTATTTATTCCTCTAATTTGGTACCGATGATCAGCTTCTTGACGCCGCTTTGTTTCGCGATATCCATCACGTGCACGATGATTCCATGTGACACGTCCTGATCGGCTTTCAATATGAGCGCACCATCCACCAAATTAGGTAAAACCTGCTGCAACTGTTCCTTTAGCTTTTCCATATCCACTTCATCCTCGTTTAAAAACATTTTTCCGTCTTTGTCAACAAACAAAGTAAAATCTTTCTGCTCAGCAATCACCGCGCTTTGTGCGTGCGGCAGCTCCAATTTGATTCCCGGCTGCTCCAAAAAAGTCGATGAAACCATGAAAAAAATCAGCAGCAAAAACAGCACGTCGATCAACGACGTGATGTTGAGAAACACTTTTCGTTTTTGTTTAACTTTGAATTGCATCCGCTTCCACCTTGCTATTTGATTGAAAAGAAGTGACCTTTTTTAACAGTGCCGATGAATACTTTTCGATTTCCAGAACCAGATCTTCGGCGCGGTTGGTAAAATAATTATAAACCACCAGCGCGGGAATTCCGATGGACAGACCGACAATGGTGGTGATGAGGGCTTCTGAAATGCCGCCGGAAAGCGCAGCTGCCTGCCCCACGCCCAGAGTTGAAATCACGTTAAACACTTTGAGAATACCGATTACCGTTCCCAACAAACCGAGCAACGGGGCAATGCCGGCCACGGTTTCGATGATGACCAAACCGCGTTCCAGCGTCCGCACCTCCTGCCGCCCCTGATCCACCAGCTCTTCCTTAATTTCTTCCCGGGACAAATCGCGGTTTTCCAGGGCAACACGAATGATGTTTGAAAATGGCCCCTCGTGCTGTTCGCATATGGACAGCGCCAGACCGATATCATCCGGCCCTTTGATGTTATCTAACACGGACACCACTTCGGGGATAATCACTTTTTTCCTCTGCAGAGAAAAAAGTTTTTCTATAACTATCGCCAATCCCAATATTGAGGAAATGGCCAGCGGAATCATAATAATACCGCCTTTTACCAGAAATTGCCAGACTTCTTCCATATCGATCCTTTCTAAATTAAGGTTGTCTTGATATTGAATAATGAAATTTTGCTGTGACTTCTAAATAGGCTTCTGGAAAGTTTGAAGGCAATTGCGCAAACGGCGCGGATATTTCTATGGCGCGCATGCTGGTTTGCATCAACGATTCATGCCCTTCATATTTTAACAGCTCCAGATCTTTTAATTCGCCATTCGGGTAAATTTTAAACTTTAAAAATGTCGTACCACTGATGATTCCCAATCTCATAAACGCCGGTGGCGGAAAAATATTCCCTTCAACCTTCTTTTTCAAAACCAGCATGTAGGGCGCAAAGTCCCAATCATAAGTGTTGAATGAAAAACCACCCATCTCCTCAGCTCGGGACTCCTGGTTGTCATATTGGCCCTTCGGGAGACGTTGGCCGGCTTGCTGCGGGTAATTTTTATCTGTCAAGTATTCTTTGCTGAATTTGTCGCCGCCGTTGGTTGCAAAAATTTCCGTGGCATTTTCATCCTGAAATTCCTCTTTCTTCCCGGCTTCATTCGGAACTTCATTTTGCGCGGCTGGGACCGGTCCACCCAGCGGCGTCTGGTTTTGTGGCAATTCCCTGAACTCAAACTCCCCTTTTAAAAAAGCCTCGCCTAAATCGAGATTGGGGTCGGCTTCCGAATTTCTGGCAGCGGCATTTTTGTCCGAAGCTAACTCAGCCTCTTTCTGAAAGTCTTTCAGCCTGGTATCCTCCGGCGTTTCCACTACTTCGGGAAATTTTTCGTCCGCCTGCAATTCAAATACGATCGGCGCCTTCTCGGCCAAATCGTCCAAAGGTGTGTGCGTGTCCCAAATGTTGAATCGCACCATTCCCGCCCAGATGCTGAACAGGAGAAGATGAAAAATCATGGACAACAACAAATACTTTTTATGAAAGGATTTAGATCGCATGGTCACTCATTTAGATATCCACCCGCATCAAATCCTCGGCGATGACGGTGGTGCCTGAAAATTGTCTTTGACAGGGCGTTAAAATATCTTCTGCATCACAAGGCGGGTAAAGGTGGGTGAGAATCAATTTTTTGACGTTGGCCGCGGCGGCAATTTTGCCGGCCTCGGTGGGTGTCAAATGCCCGGCCACCTTCATTTGATCGGGGAATGAGCATTCCAGTACCAGCACGTCGGCGGCGGCGGCCAGCTCGATGATTTCCCGGCCGTAATCGGTGTCTCCCGAATAGACCAAAACCTTTCCATCCATTTCAAATCGATAGCCGATGGCATTTTCGGTGTGCTGCATCTTTTTGACTTCCACCTGCCAGCCATCTATTTGCACCATCCCCTCTTCCAGCTCTTGTATCTGAATTCGGTACGTCGCCTCGGTGAGGCCGGCGCCAAACAGCGCGGTTACTTGCTTGTAGAATTTAAGAAAGCCAGAAGGACCGTAAATTTCAAGCTTTTTGGTGCGCTTGAAACCTGGTGTGTGCTTGGTGGCGAATAAAAACGTGATCAAATCCAGCGTGTGGTCGGGATGCAGGTGCGTGTAGAAAATCTTATCGATAACTTTATACGAAATGCCGGCTTCCAGACACTTTTTGATGGTTCCTGCGCCGCCATCCAGTAAAAAAGTCTGGTGGTCACGTTTCAAAATATAGCCGGCCGGACCTCTGTGCGGCTGCACCGCGCCGGTCCCGCTTCCGATGATAATCAACTGCATGTCGTGTTTTTTTGCATCCAAAATTGGTTAGCTGCCCAGTACCCTTTCCAATGTCCACAATCGAAAAGTTGACCTTTCAATAGCACACCCAGCATATTTTTCTTTCTAACTAAATTCTGAAGTATCGGCACTTCATCGTGTTTTTGCAACCGCTCTTTCGAGATTTTTTCGGCTTCCTCAAAAAAATCCGGGCCAAGCACACAGCGACCGCATGCGCGGATGGCGCATTCAGCATTGCCCGTTTGAAACGTACCGGCGGATTTATCGTGCAAAGTCAAAATTTCATACACCCCGTTTTCCAGCAAACGATACGTGATCCTGCCGCTGTTTCCAAACAATTCGGCTTCTTGTTTTTTAACTTCTTTCAACCCAATTACGTTCTTTTTATATTCCGTAAAACATTTTATTAACGCGGAGCTTATGGGGCTGTCGCCAAAATACACATTATCGGGCATGAGCAAAAGAAATGGCTCACTCCCGATATGTTTCTTAGACAAAGTCACCGCATGGTACACTCCCTTCATTTGTTTCTGTTCGATAAAAGTGATCTCGATATTTGTCAATCGCCGGTTGTATTCACTTTCTGACTGATAGAGCAAAAGGTTTTTCCACTCGGCGCCTGCATAAAAATCCACCAACCACGGCTTTTTATTTTCATCTACGATGATGAAAATTTCCGTAGCGCCCGCAGCCACGGCTTCCGACAAAGCATAATGCAGCATGGGAAGTCGCCCCACCGGCAGCAGCTCTTTGGGCACGATGCGACTCATGGGCTGCATCCGCAAACCCAGACCCGCCGCCGGAATGACGGCTTTTGACACTTTCAGGCTATTATACATTTTCCTGCATTTTCTATTCCTGCAACCGCCACCGCGTCCTCAAATTATTCGATTTCGGATTGAACCCAATTCAAATACTCGCGCGAGCCCGTGATAATCGGTAAAGCGATTACCTCCGGCACATCGTAACTGTGCAAATGCTGCACTCTTTCGATGACGGCATTGGCTTTTGACGAAGCCGTTTTGAGAATTAAAAGGGTTTCCTGCTCATTACAAAGCTGGTTTTGCCAGCGAAAAATCGACTGCACCGGAGACAGGACGTTTACACAGGCTGCCAATTTTTCTTCGACCAGCGTGTGCGCAATTTTTTGAGCTTCCTCCGGCGAGCTGGCAGTCACGAAAATCACGATAAATTCGGTCATGTAAACCCCGTTCAGTATATTAATAATTTTTAATTCAAATTCGATGATTAAAATATTCAAATTAGCCGATAATTTCAAGAGAATTCTTGAAACAGAGCTATGGTAAATATTTTCAAAGGGATAAAAAAAGAAGCCTGTTTCGCCCTGAAACATTGTGAATTTCAGTTACGAAAGATAAGACAAAGGTATTTTTTATAAAATAAAATGAGAGATTCAAGCGTCTATTGTAAACAGTAATTTAGAAGCATCTTTAAATATTAGAATTAAATTAATATAAATGGCATAATAATTGTAATTATTGCAAAAAACTAAAATGAACTTAGATTCTGGTACTTTATATTCTCTTTCGGAGGCTCGGATGATCAAGCTCAATCCTGATAATGTGACTCGTGCAGATCTGGTTGTAGGTATCCCATCCTACAACGAAGCGGATAACATCGCGTTTGTGGTGAAACAAATCATTGAAGGTTTGCATAATTACTTTCCCGATTTCACTTCGGTGATAATCAATGTGGACAACAACTCCCCCGACGATACAAAATCAGCCTTTTTAAATGCTCCAAATGGCGTACCGAAAATGTACATTTCCACACCCGAGGGCGTGAAAGGCAAGGGCAACAATTTTTACAACTTGTTTCAGGAAATGCTCCAGCTCAATTCCAAAGCAGCAGTGGTGGTGGACGCCGACCTCCAGAGTATCACCCCGGAATGGATCAAGGAATTGGCTTCCCCCATTTTGAACGGTTACGATTACGTCACGCCTCTGTATTCAAGAAACGAATACGACGGTACCATCACCAACAATATTTGCTATCCCGTGATCATGGGCTTGTTAGGTAAAGATATTCGGCAGCCCATTGGCGGGGATTTTGCGTTTTCTCAAAATCTGGCTCAATATTACCTGCAGCAGAAATGGACCAAAACCACCCGCCAGTACGGCATCGACATTTTCATGACCCTGAATGCGGTACTGGGTGGATTTGAATGTTGTCAGGTGGCTCTGGGCGCCAAAGTGCACAAACCCAGTGCACCCAAGTTGGGACCCATGTTCACCCAGGTGGTGGATACGCTGTTCCAAACCATTTTAGCTCAGAAAGATAAATGGCTGGGGCAGGTCACACTAAAAAAATATCCTTTGTTTGGAGAAAAAGAATTGGAAAAGCCACAGGGTCTGGGCGTCGATTATAAAGGCATGAAAGAAACGGCGCTCTATGAATTCAAGATCAACCGCGACATCCTGGAAGCGGCGTTAAATCCGGCTATTTTTGACAAAATAACCAAAATGTACGCAGATAGAAAAATCAATATCGGTGTGGACTTGTGGACAAAAATCGTGTACAATCTGATTTACACCTACGACACCACCGATTTGAACTCGCATCTCATCGAGGCCATGAAGTCGCTTTATTTTGGCAGGGTGGTTTCGTTCATTAAACAAACGTTAGAAAAAGACCACATCACCTCCGAACAGATGATTCAAAATCAGGCAAAGCATTTTTATAAATACCGAAATTTGCTGGCGCAAAATTACGAGTACCATCGCGCCGTGGCTTGAAATTTCCTCTCATTACTTACCAATAATCGTCGGATTCTTAGAACCGGCCAAAAAAAAATCAACACCCAGGGTGTTGATTTTTTTTTGAGTCTTTGTGCTCACTGCTCAAAATTGTCCGATCAAAGTAATACGATTTAGAGAACCGACTTCGCCAAAAGAAGAAAATGAGTAGTCAATATTGAAAGTGTTTAATTTAAATCCCAGACCTACGGAAAATCCCGCCAAGTCATCTTTGCCGGTTTTCACTTTCTGGTCTTGCCCCACAGAATTGTAGCCAAGTCGTAAAAACAATTTCTCCGACAGTAGAAATTCTCCCCCTATACGGAAATCGATGCTTTCATCTTTAAATTTTACCAGAGCGGCGCTGACCATCAGCGGTAGATGTTCCAATTCTTTGGAAGCGCCTATTTGAATATTCAGCGGCAGGTCGTCTTTTGTAACCAGAAAAGCGCTGGTTGTTTTTCCCAAATTGAACACGCCGGCGCCAAAATTCAACTTTTTATCTGGTAAGGAGTAAATGACCCCAATATCAACCGCCACCGCGGTTTCAGTTAAATTATCGATTTGAAAACGAATATATTTGGCGCTGCCTCCCAACGACAAATTTTTTAGAACATTTCGAGCGTAACTCACCGAAAACGATAAACTGTTGGCGCTAAAATCGGAAGTATCGTTATTGTTTTCATCTTTGCCTTCAAATTGCCCGAAGTCCATGAAATGCAAACCCAGCGCTAAATTGCCTTTGGAGAATGGCTGTGAATAGGCAAAAAAGCCCGATTGAAAATCCAGAAGGTGGTTGAGATAGGTGACGGTGCCCTGGCGCTCACTAAGGGCGGCCAAACCAGCGGGGTTGTACACGATATCGTGAATGTCGCCGGGGATGGCGATAAAGGCATCCGCCATGGCCGAGGGCCGCGCCCCAACCGACGTTCGTAAGAATTCAAAGCCGGTGGCGCTCTGCGATTTTAATTGCAGAGGCAGAATAATAATCAAAGATAAAATCAATATGAACGGCAAGCGTTTGTACATCGACATTTTATTTTCTTGGTTTTGGGTTAAATAGGATGGCGATCTGTTTTTTGGTTGAGCCACCGACCGGACTTGAACCGGAAACCTGCTGATTACGAATCAGCTGCTCTACCATTTGAGCTACGGTGGCAGTGTGGACATCATGCAATTTGGGTTTGGAAAAAAATTCCCGACAATGGTTTCGCGACAACTCCACCCTCCGTGGCCAGGCGCAGAATCGAACTGCGGACACACGGATTTTCAGTCCGTTGCTCTACCGACTGAGCTACCTGGCCTAATTAGTGTCTGAACGAAAACTCGATTATTCATGTCATTGCGAGTCCCGATTCTCGGGAAAGCAATCTCACTATTAGGCTCGGTAGGAGATTGCTTCGTCCCGCACAAAACGCGGGACTCGCAATGACAACTTTATTAATAGTTTTCGTTCAATCACCAATCAATTTCCGCTGTGCGGAAGTATCTATAAAAAAGACATCTCAAATTTAATGTTTTGAGGATAAAAGTCAAGGAGTTTTTGTGGTAATTCCTACAATAATTTGAGAATTGTCGTAATGAAAACGCAGGAGATTCGCGATGGCAAATCGGTGAAATTCAGCAAGCCGGGGTGAAGAAAGTAACACGCTAAAAAGCCTGTGTGAAAAGTCCGATTCCGGACTTTTGTCATTCCCCGCCTTGCGGGACAAGCAGGAGGAATCTTTTTAGCTTGGACGTAAAGTGCTGTTTATTAAAAAGAGCCCGCGGTTGCGGGATGACAGTAACGGCGAAATGGGTTTTTCGGTACCATTTCGATTTTTCACACAGCCTCTAAAGCGTGAACACCCGGCCCGAGTAATCTCACGGTTTCTTCACTAAAATTAAGATTCTGGCCATGGGGAAATAACCAGAATAAAAAAACCGAAAATCAACTTAAAAACCGCAGCCTTTGAAATAACGTAACAGTTCAGCACCATGTCATTCGTGCTTGTAGCAGAAATCCATTTGTCGCGCCGGGCAGCATGGATTCCCGCTCAAAAGATTGCGGGAATGACCGCACACGAATTTTACCTTCTTCATCTGGAATTTGTGAAACCAGGGAAACCATTACGAATTAACGATTCAGGAAAGTTTTTTGGGGGGGGGATGAGGGAAGAAAAACGGGGAGACTACCCACCACAAATGGACGCTTCAGGGCAAGCAGGTAATTTTAGAAAAGAATCAGTGCAAGCCGATGTTGATTTCAGGCGCCCACCAAACACGGAGCTGCCAGGTCCAGGCGCTCTGGTTGACACCGGTTTGATTCAAATAGTTGCTTATTTTCTGGTACTGGGTGCTGGCCGCAAACCGCAGTTGCCGAAGCGGATGAAAATAAACCTGCAAATTAACCAGCCGTGTGCGTTCAACGACACCGGTGGGGAACGGTTCGCGATACCCCTGCTCCACAGTGGAGTTCCGCCAGGGCATGTCGAACGACTTTCGCATGTCGCCTTCTCCTTTGCGAATCTGCTCAATGGAGACGGCTGCTTCGAGATTTTTTTTCAGCCACTGCCGCCATTCAATCTGCCAGCGGTCGAAATCATTGCCGAGATAGTGGCCGATGGGAAAATTGCGGTGTAAATATTTCTCGTGCCGGTGCATGGAATTGTAGGTGCGGTTGGTGATGCGCGTGTATTCCAGCAGCACGTTGCTGCCAGCAACAGAGAACAAGTCTGCGGCTTTTATTCCAACTATCAAGCCCAGCTCGTTGGGTTCCAGGTCATCCACTTGCTTGTGGTCTAATTGAATGTCGTCGATCATAAAGGAGCCATAAAATCCGGCGTTTTTTACCGGCGTCAGGTACCAATCGACCACGCCAATGGTGTTGCCCGGTCCCGGACCGTTGAGCAGATTTCCGTGATAAAATAAAAATGGATTCAAATAAGCAAATTCAAAATTGCGATCCACGCCCCCGTAAAGTATGGACTCCGTAAAACTCAGATTAAACCAGCTCGTCAATTTTATATCAAGGCGATGCGCCGCCAGATAGCGGTTGGCGAACGCACTCTGTGGGAGATCGTTGATCATGACGTCCTCGGTGACGCCATCCAGCATGGCAGTAAAGAAAGTAAATTTGATCTTTTTAAGGCCAAGATTAAACTTGAACAAATCGAACGGACGCACCGAATCGGAGAACAGCAGGGTTGCCGAGTGGCCGGCGCCCCATCGTACAAATTCTCTACCTACGGTGACATGAAACAGCTTCCAGCTAAAGCGCAGATAGGCTTGCTCGGTGTAGCCGGCAATGTTGTAGCGCCTTTTGCCCTGGTAAAATGGGTTTTCATCCAGGCGATTGTCGATCAAAATGGTGTTGATGATGGCGAGATTTTTCAACGGACTGAAACTCATTCGGCTGCGGAGCTGTGTCTGATCGTTGAATTTGCTTTTGCGAATGTGCACACCCTGATTGATGTAACTTCCGATCAGCAAATCATTTGCAGTGTCTTGCCGGAGCTGGGTTATTTCGGTCCGAAATTCCTGTTCCAGCTTTTGCAGAAGCCAGCGCTCGTAGGCATTTTCACCTACCTTTCCCGCCGCCATTTCCTGTCGGAGCAGAACCACCGCAGAAGCGATCTGGCCGCGAGTGAACGGACGGTTTAAGATAAACAACTCCTGAAAATGGCCGCGCAGCCAGAGCTGATCCAGATACTCGTACGCCCAGTGGTAGGTTGGCAGCGTTTCATCCTGAGCAGCCTGTGCCGTTTCCACAAAAATGATCAGGAAAGGCAGCAAAAACAATACTTTTAATCTTACTTTCATTTTCTTAGAAATTACAATTCGACTACCGTCACTGGCTGGGATTGGCTTTTCACCAATTCTTCTTTCTTCATGGCCGACTTGCCATTGGTGTGCAGCCTTCTAACCAGCTCCTGAACGACGTAGTGTACGATGATCAGATGCACGGACTCGGCAATGCCCATGTCATTCACCGGTACGTGCACCCGGTGCATGACCCGTTTGTTCAGCTCGCCGCCGTTAAACCCCGTCATGCCGACGGTTATCATGTTATGAGCGTTGGCATAATCGATGGCCTTGAGCACATTCGGGCTGTTGCCGGATCCGCTGATGCCGATGACCACATCGTGTGGTTCCGCAAAATTACGAAGCTGCTGTTCAAAAACGGTGTCGTATCCTTCATCGTTTGCCCAGGCCAGAATATACGGAACGTTATCCGTTAGGCTCATGACTTTGAAGCGAGTCTCATCGTGGAGACTCTTTAGTGTGCCTTTGCCCAGGTCCTCACAGAAATGCGAAGCCGTGGCTCCGCTGCCACCGTTTCCAAAAATAAAAATTTGATTTCCTGTATAATAAGCACGCTCCAGAATCAGCACTAAGTTGTTTGATTCGTTCATGTTGAGATTCTGACAAATTTGCGCGGTTCTGGCAATTAAGTTCTGGGTAAGCTCCATTTTGGATTTCTCCTGATTTGTAAAAGTTTAACATAGGTGTGACGTGTCAGTGCTACTTACCAGATGAATTGTGGATTTTGATTATTGGGGTTGAAATGAATCGTTGCGGGCAAATGTTATTTTACAACCGAATGAATAATGGGAACGATCCACAAATAAGCTACGTTGGTAAAATCGGGTTTTGCGAAAACAAGGATTTGAGAATTTTAAAATGAGTGAAACCTCAGCTGTTTATTTCCATTCATAGCCGCCATAATTAAATATGATTTTGCTGCCGTACTGTTCTAAAAAGAACGGAAATTCACGATACTGATTGAGTGCTTCCCGAACGGAATCCTGCTTTTCTCTGGGAACGTAGAGCAACAAAAAGCCGCCGCCGCCAGCGCCCGAAACTTTGCCGCCCAGGGCGCCCGCCTTTCTGGCTTTTTCGTACATTGTTTCAATAGTAAAATTGCTGATGCCGTCGGTGAGCGTTTTCTTAGAGAGCCAGGTTTGGTGTAGCAAATTGCCGACATCCTCAAAACGCCGGCTTTCCAGTAGCTCACGGGTCATTTTCGCGTGACTTTTTATCTCTTTTAACGCGGTAAAAGCGCCGTTGGTACTTCTCTCTTTTTGTTTCTCCAAAATGGCGTTGGCGTCTCGCGTGGTGCCGGTGAAAAACAATAGAAGGTTAGAACCGAATTTTCTTTTGATACCGTTTTCCAGATTGATCTTCTCCACTTCAACGGTATCGTCCGGCTTAAATCGAAAAAAACGAATCCCGCCGTAAGCCGCAATATACTGGTCCTGCTTGCCGATGGGCTTGCCCACCACGTCGATCTCGATTTCGCAGGCTTCACGGGCTAAATCCTCTGCGGGTTTCGAAATGCCCATGTAAGTATAACACGCGTTCAACAAGCCAACGGTGACGCTGCTCGAGGAACCCAGACCCGAACCTTCCGACGGAATATCTGCCAGAGTGGAAATCTCCACACCGTTGACGATGCCCGCCCGCAGCATGGCTTCCCGAACCAGATCATGTTGTATTTCATCAACCGAATCGACTATTTCCTGATTCTTTGAATAATTCACATAAATTTTATCATCAAAGCGTTCTTTGATGATGACATACACATACTTATCTATGGATGAGCTAATGACCCAGCCTTCTTCTTCTTTGTAAAAAACTGAGAGATCGGTTCCACCACCTGCAAAACTAATGCGAAGTGGCGTTTGAGAAATTATCATCGATACCTCCTTGTAATCTCACATTTCTCTGTTGTAATTATCTTTCGCAAACTTTTCACGCTCACTTAACGAATGTTATCATAAAGTCACGGCTTTGAATGGGTGTTCACATTAATCAAAAATCGGGGGGATGCGTTTGTAATATGTCATGTAATTGGGAAGCCCCATTGAATATTAACGAGAATAATGGTCGTTTTTTTAATTGCTAATTGACTGCTACGGGTGTTATTGATAATTTTGAGAGAGCGATATTCACATAAATTGCAATCAAGCCACTCAAGGCATCGACAAATTTCGGGGTAACTTTAATCAATTTTAATTTATTTGTTTTACAACATTTAGTTTATGCATCATCTTTTCCGAATACGCCAGAATGTCTTCGATATTGGTTTGCTGCTCTAAATAGTTTCGGTAGTCTGAAACGCTCTTTTCAGGCGAGTAGCGAGCCGACCATCCCAGTTCGGAAAGCAAGGCGATGTCCGATATCGCGTGCCGGGTATCTCCCACTCGATAGCAGTTATTCAATCTTGGTGGGATATTTTTCTCAAACACCTTTTGCACAATTTCATAAAATTCCAGCACGGTAAAAGCGTAGCCGCCGCCGACGTTAAAAGCTTTAAAATTGGCTTTTTCTGATTTCAAAACCATTAAATTGGCCCTTACCACATCAAAAATGTTGACATAATCCCGTAGCTGCTGGCCATCTTCGTATATCAACGGCGGTTTATTGAAATACAGATTGAGTGAAAAGATTCGGTTCGCCCCTGAGTAGGCATTGTAAAACGATTGTCGCGGTCCCTGCACGATGGAATAACGCATAGCCACAGTGGGGATGTTGTAACGCCTGCCAAGATTCAAGGCGATTTTTTCCTGACTGTGCTTGGATAAAGCATATTGATTTTGCGGATTGGCAAAGTTCTCACAGCCGGGCTGGTACGCCATCTCCTGTTGACAATCCGGACAGTTGATTTCCCATTCTCCTCGCTGCAATTGCGCCAGTGTGCGTTGTTCCGCAAACGTAGCCGTCTTACAGGAATGGCACGAATATTTCCCTTCGCCGTACACCGCCTGCGAAGAAGCCACGATGATTTTTTGTAACTCTAATTTTCGTTCCACAGCCACTTCGTACAAAAGCGCGGTACCCACGCTGTTTACATGGAAAAAGGTACTGAAATCCGGCAAATAATCCTGATAAGCTGCCAAATGATAAACCGCGTCCATATTTTGCAGGCATTTTTCCCAATCCGATTTGTTGCGCACATCTCCCAGCACAAACTCTGCCTCGTTGGATAGATATGATGGTTTGCCTTTTAAATGAACGGGCTGTTGCAGATTATCTAATATTCTTACCTCGTGGCCTTCATTCAGCAACGCATCCACAGTGTGTGAACCGATAAAACCGGCGCCGCCGGTGACGAGAATTTTCATGGTTTCATTCCTGAGCGAAGTGTAGGGTTTGGTTACCTTTTGCAATCGATTTCTCGGCTGCTTCCAGTATTTTAACGACCGCCATACCAGCCTGCCCGTCGGCTTTTGGTTGGTGGCCGTTATTTATGCTTTTCAGAAAGTCCCGGCATTCTTCTCGTAGCGGTTCGAGAATCGGCAAATCTGGTGAGCTTAACTTACCAGGCCGGTAGTAAAGGTCTTTGACTTCATCCTCTTTTAAACCTATTCGACTGTCGACCCCCTGGTCGATAATCCGCAATTTTTCGTTTTGCTTCGCATCGTCAAATTTCATCGAGCCCTGACTGCCCGCCACAAAAAAGCTTCTGACTTTTTCAGGAGAGAGCCAGCTCACATGGTGCTGGCTTATGGTTCCATCGGCAAATCCAATATGAATAAATGCCGTGTCCATGAGATGCGGATGTAGATAATTTCTGCCAAAAGCGGTGACGGTAACCGGCTCCTTTTCCCAAAGATAAAGAAGAATTGAAATATCATGCACGGCTAAATCCCAGATCACGTCCACCTCCGAAGCCGGCGGCCCCAGATTGACCCGGCTTGATTCAGCATAGCACAGGTCACCAACCTCTCCTTGTTTAATGGTCTCCTTCATTTTGGTGACAGCGGGATGATGAACAAAGATATGACCCGTGGCGATTTTTAATTGTTTGCTTGCGGCGAGATCGATGAGGCGGCAAGCTTCATTTGTGGTTCTGGTGAAAGGTTTCTCCACGAAAACGTGCTTGCCGGCTTCCAGCGCCGCCTCCGCAATTTGACCGTGTGTGGATACCGGGGTGGCAATAACCACGGCATCTATATTTGAATCTTGAATAATGGATTCAGCTTGTTGAACCAATTGCAATTCCGGCCACTGCTGGTGAATATAATTCAATCGACCTGAGCTTTTATCACAAACCCTGACCAGCGTACATTCTGGCAGTTCACGAAAGTTGCGTATCAGATTGGGCCCCCAGTAGCCCGCCCCGATAATGCCCACTTTTATGGTACTTTCACTTTCGGTTGATTTTTCTTTTTTCAACGAATGAATGGTCATTTCCATCTCCAGAACCATTAAATCAAGAAATCAATGGGCGCCTTTGCCGGTGACCATCACCCACGGCGTCATGAAAATTATTTTCAAATCCAGCCAGAGTCCGCGATTTTGAATATAGGAGAGATCCAGCTTCACCATTTCATCAAAAGTCAATCGGCTTCTGGCCGTCACCTGGTAAAGGCCGGTTATGCCGGGTAATACTTGCAAGCGTTTTTTGGCTTCAGCATGGTACAACTCATATTCATAGCGCAGCGGAGGTCTCGGCCCCACGATGGACATCTCCCCTTTCAACACATTGTAAAACTGCGGTACCTCATCCAAACCGGTCTTACGTAAAATCTGACCGATGGGAGTGACGCGCTTATCGTTTATTATTTTGTACACTTTCTGGGGGCCATGTTTATCTTTCACTTCCACAATCGGCTCCCCTTTGACAAATTTTTTCGTGGCATCCCGGTGAATTGAATCATCCAGATGTGTGTACATGGTTCGAAATTTGTACAGCGTAAAAGGCTTTTCATCTTTGCCAATGGCCAGGCGCTGGCTGAAAATGACCGGACCTTTGGACGTCACCTTGATGGCCACTGCCACAATTAGCATGATGGGTGAGAAAAGAATCAATAAAACAAAACTGAGCAGCAGGTCTAGCAGGCGCTTAATAACCGTATATTCCCAACCTGCTGAATTTTCTGACAACTTATCCCGCTTGAGAAGAGTCCACACGCTGAGGTCTCTGGCGGTTTTTATGTCGAATAAATTCAATTCAAATTACTCCCGTCAGTTTCTCCAACTATTCGTTACTGTGTAAACGAAAACGACCCGTTCTTCCCGACGGCCGCCTGGCCGCGGGTGAATTCCTGCCTGGCTCAACGGGGCTTGTCCTAAGCCTTGTCGCAGGGACGCCTTCGCGAAGAGGTGTTTGTATCGCTCTTTTCTAGAGTTTTCGTTCCGACACAAGTTAACATTCCACTGTAAAAGCCGGACTCAAACGATTCTCAACGGTTTCCAGTACGGTTAAAAATGAACGCATGCTTTGAATTTCTTCAATAGAAAATTGAATGCCGAACGATTCCTCTAAAGCCAGCACCAGATTCAAATGCTGCAGCGAATCCCACGACTCAATGGTCTCCGGAGAGCTGGACTCGTCGATAATTTGCGGTGAAACATTGAATATATCCGCCATAATTTCTCGAATTTGATTCTGAATATCATGCATAGACGGCTTCCTCCATTTCGATGTTCATTTTAAAACAATCCGGATAAGTATAAAAAAATCGCTCTCGCGGCAAACGCCATTTATAAATATCCTGTCCTTCTTCAAGCAGCTCAAATCCGTGTTGTTGATAAAAATTCGCCACCTGCCCATTTTTCTTTGTACGACGGTACAACCCGATCACCGCTTCTGCCTCATCCTGTTTAGCTTTATGCAGGAGAAAAGTAAGAAAGGCGGTTTCTACTTTGCGACCAATGACCCGGCAACTGAGCAAAAACGTATCTATTATAACTTCAGTAATCTCGCGTTGCAAAATAGCTAATCCCACAATTCCGTTATCGCCAAATCGGTCGATAAGTTTAAGTACAAACACCTCATAGTCTGGGGCATGCAAAAAATGCTCGATTTCGGCTTCAGAATAACGTTGGGTGGTCAGGTTAAATTGATTGGTTCTTTGAGTCAACTGGGCAGCCCGTTTGAGAGTAGGCGGCTTTACCCGCTGCAGAGTGATCTCCATATTTAGAGATCGATAAAAATCCTCCTGAGATGTGCATTCCTGCATTAATTTTTTGCGAGCAACCTGTGCTT
The DNA here is from genome assembly GCA_046757025.1 of bacterium. Classification (GTDB taxonomy): domain Bacteria; phylum Zhuqueibacterota; class Zhuqueibacteria; order Oceanimicrobiales; family Oceanimicrobiaceae; genus JBHHXN01. The sequence goes on along the minus strand of JBHHXN010000040.1, from coordinate 4,785 downwards.
GATAAAGCTGACCCCGAAGTTTATCTTCTTCGGAAAAAGTCAGGCTGTCGAATACGCCTAATTTCTGCAGGGCGGGTGCGTAGGTTAACGGGTCTGGCCCCAATTGCACGGTCATCACTTGAGGTAACATCTCTTTCATCATTTCGCATTCAAAAGCGCTGTCATCCACAAAGACCATGCTGTCCAAACCGATGTTCAGCTCATCTGCGATTTCGCGCATGTTTTGAACCTTTGGCTGCCAGTTTATCTTCATAACAGCAAAATGATTTGGCCGCAAAAGCATGTGCGGATGTTTCTCCAGAACAGGTAACACATCGGCAGAATTGTTTTTGCTATTCACCGCCAGAATTATCCCCTTGTGATATAATTCCAAAATTGCTTGCTGGAATTCCATGAATGCTTTTTCCGGATATTCCGGTCCAAGTTGGATGCCATCCGGACCATCTTCCCCCAGGATGCCTCCCCAGAGCGTATTGTCCAGATCCAGCACCAGACACTTTTTATTCAGTCCCAGTGCCGCTCGAAGGAATTTCATCATTTCTTGTGTAAGTATTTGCATGGCTTGAAACGACAACGGCGCCCGTGCTGCGCTCCATTTGGTTCGGTCGAACCAAGCTTGCTGACCGATGCGCGCTTGCAGGCTCTCCCAGTCCAGTATCCAGGCGCTTTCAATTTTATCAACCAGGGCAATCAAACGCATGTTTAGCTGACGAAATAACGATGTTTGTCCTGCGCCATGCTGGTAATCCAAAATGCCAAGAGCAGGGTAAGCAGGAACAGGTAAATTTGTGACGACGATCTTCGCTCTGGAACGAGCGCGAAGTGTTTCCAGTACCGAGCGGATATCTTGTTCAACCTGAGAAATGGCTTGTTCCTTTTCCTCCCCGGAAAGCGACATGAAGGAAAAAACCAAACTTGGGCAGATATCTTCGGGCCGAATAATTAAAAAAACAACCTGCGGTTCAGAGGCATATAAAGAACTATCGGCTTGTGTAGGTTCCAACAACCATTTGTTAAACCCGGCAAGATACTCCGATATATTAATTCCAGACTGCAACGCTTTTGTTTTTAACAGGGGTATGAGCGGTTCCAAAGTAAACGAGCCCAGCAAAGCAACGCGCACGGCTGTGAAATTCAGCTCGCTGAAATCAAAACGATTGATTATTTGATGGACAAAATTACTTTCTGCAATGGATGGCTGAGCTGGCAAGCCTTCTAACAGCGCAGCCATGGCCTTGCTGTGCTCGCCTTTATCCAGACAACCGATAATTTCTTCTCGCCAGCTCATTTTGTTTTGTTGAGATTGGCGTAAGATGTTTTCCACCTTCCCGTTCATGTTTCTCCCAAAATCAATTATTCGCGTTCCAAATATTCAATTAATCTTCGATTGCGTGTGTAAAACCAGGCGATTCTTCGGCCATCAAATGCGGCAGCGTTTACGGGATTTTGTAAAATGAGAGCGCCGTTTTTTTTCACCGCAACCAGGGCTGCTTCGAGATCGTTCACCTCATAACACAAATGGTAGAAGCCCCCACCCTTTTTGATGAGATTGTTAACCGGCGAATCCTTGTTAGCGGGTTCGACAAATTCCAGAGACACCTGCCGGCCAGTTTCGGATGACAGAAAAATCAGGTTCACACGTTGTACCGGGTCATGAATCAACGCACTGAGTACAGGATTGGGGTAGATCTCGCTCCACATTTGGGCTTCTTGTTGTGCGTTGTCGGTGGCAATGCCGATGTGATGCAATTCAATCAAACGGGCAGCTCCTGTTTCTCGGGCTCGGGTTTGCGGATGATGCGCGCCGGGTTACCCGCCACCGTGCAGCCGGGCGGGACTTTCGTGGAAACCACGGCGCCGGCCGCCACCATACATCCCCGTCCCAGATGGGTCCCGGCAATCAACACCGCGTTGCCGCCGATGCGCACATCATCTTCGATCACCACAGATGGTTTTTCACGATACTGTTTTTCAGCTTGCTCGAATTCTTCAGCGGTCATTTCTCCTCTGGCTAACAGGGCGCCCAACATGTACCTTTCCGCGGTCATAACCACATGTGGTCCGATGAAAACATAATTTCCCACCACGGCTCGCTCACACACCTGAACCGCTTCCTGTAAGCGGCACCCCGTTCCCAGACTGGCCCGGTCTTTTATGGTGGTATAGCTGCCGATGACCGTTCCCGAACCAATGCAAGCGTCTTCCCGAATGACGACGCCGTGTCCTGTTTGAATCTCGTCTCCAAGACGGGCTCTCTCATAAATAACGGTACCGGAGCGAATGAGACTGTTTTCCCCAACAACGGCGCCATCGCAGGGTAAGAACGCACCGTTTTTGCGCAGGGATGTGTTGACCGGATAGCCGATGATCACCCCTTGGCCGATCAGAGTGTCCGCACCGACTTTGCTGGAACCCAAAATTTGGTGTCCCACAGAAAGTAGTTCATCATTGACTATTTCCAACTTAACTTTGCCTCCAGTTTAACGGACTTTCAACACGACTTTCATGAACAAGAAACCTATCGTCACGACGGGTACTATCAGGCGACTTTGCGATATTCCTGAATGGTTCGCTCATAAAGCGCTATCCTGTCTATCGCCAGTTTTTGGACGTCCAGATAGCTTCTTGCAAAATCTTTACAAGTCTGGCCGAGTCGCGCCCAATTTTCACGATCTTGAATGGCACTTAAAACCGCTTCTGCAAAATGTTGGGGGGAATCGGACTCGGACAGGTAGCCTAAATGATAACGAGTAAACAATTCCTCAAAATCGCTGACTTTTGTGGCAACGGTTGGTCGGCCAGCGCTCAGATAATCCGCAATTTTGGACGGCCACCGGGCTTTATTTGCCCTGGAGACCCGCATGGGAATCAAGCAAAGATCGGAAGCCGAAAAATACCACTGCAATTGCTCGTGGCTGACTCTGCCTGGCAGCTCGAAATTCAGCTCCTGACATACATCTGTGGACAAATGGTGATTGCCGATCAAAATCCATTGCAATGTACCAGAATATTTTTCTTGAGCAATTCGAGCGGCTTTGACCAAAAGCTCCAAATCGGATGGAAACAGCAGCCCCACGTAAATCAGAATGACGCTATCTTGAGGAAACTTGAGTTTTATTCTAGCGACGGACTTTTCATAGTGCAGGGCATTTCGGGTGTTGCAGCCATAACGCTGCACATAAATTCGGTTTTCTGGATAGCCAATGGCGTGCAATTGTTTGGTTAACAGATTGGAGACAACGATGGCATTTTCTGCATATTTGCGAAACGCCCTTTCAAAAAACGATTCGACTTTTCCGAAAGTAAGCGCATAAAATTTCCCCGATCTTTCACTAATGGTGCCTCGCTTTCCAAACAAATCCGACCACTCGAGGATAAGTGGAATTCGGCGCAATTTTTTCAATAACAAGGCCGGTAAAATTACCGTCGGTCTCGAATCAACGGCGTGAATCACATCAAACGATTCGCAATTGAGCAAAACCACGATTCGGACGAGGACATCCCACAAATCGGCGCCGTGACGGAACTTTCCCCACAACCAGCTCGGCGTGGTTATGTAGTGGACGCCATTCCGTGTGAAGCGTCGAACTTTGAGGCGATCGGTTTTTGACGTGCAGACAAGGGTGATCTCATGCCCTAAGCCGGCGATGGCCTCAGCCTGTTCAATTATCTTGGGCAAAGCCACCGTGATATATTGGGCGTGGCTCAAACATAATATTTTCATAGGAGTGTGAATTTAGCTAGATAGTGATTGAACGAAAACAACTCTATCTTCCCGAAGGCCTCCTGGTTGAGGGTGAATACCTGCCTGACTCTGCGGAGACGCCTTCACGAAGAGGTTCTTATAGCACATATTTGTCGAGTTTTCGTTCAGACACTAAATACCGAATCGAGATTCTGGAAACAAAGTGTGACGCTTTCAAATGCCCAATGAGATACAAGAACATTACTTGTGATTTTCAGAATAAGCGAATCTAAAAGATTCCAGAGTTTTTTCAGCGGTTTTGCGCCAGGTAAACTCTTTTGCTCTTTTCAATCCTTTGTCGATCAATTCATTGCGCAACCGACTTTCACCCAATATTTTTCGAATCGAGAAAGCCAGTTCAGCAGGGCTAAGTGGGTCAAAGAACCAGGCGGCACCGCCGGCAATCTCCGGCATGGAGCTGACATTGGAGGTGATGACCGGACAACCGCATGCCATAGCTTCAAGTACGGTTAATCCAAAAGTCTCATATTTAGAAGGATAAACAAACAGTTCGGCTGATTGGTAAAATATGGCGGTTTCATCATGCGACACCCCACCTGTAAATATTACTTTTTCGGTTAGATTTAATTTGCTGACCAGATTTTTCAACCGCTCAAAATACGCTTTTTCTCTGGGATAACCTACGATGACTAAAAGATATTTACGATTTTCAATACCGGCAAAGGCCTCGATCAAAGTCTCCGCGTTTTTGTATTTGTAGAGTGAAGAAACAAACAGAATGAACGGTGAATGAATACCAAGTTTTTTGAGATACTGTTTATTTTTTTTCAAATCAGCAGAGCTGGCAGGTCTGAATGTTTGGTGATCGATGGCTTCATAGACCAGTTTTATTTTACTTTCTTCATAATTGAGAAACCGTTTCAGGTCTTGTGTCTGACTGGTTGAATTCGAAATAATGGCATCCGCCTTCCTGGCCGTCCAGCGGTACATAAATCTTCGATAGATTCGAGTTGCGGGCGTCAGAGCGGCCGCGTTGGTGAAAGCATGCATGGTTTTCATAGTGGCCACTAATTTGCACG
>JBHHXN010000039.1:0-35733 GCA_046757025.1 bacterium | reverse complement strand
TCGACACGTTATCGGGAGAGCAAATCATACAGTGACCTGTTCAAATAAAGCATTTCTTTACCGAGTTTATGAGCGCTGAGAATGCCGGTCTTTTCCGGGGTGGCAGGTGGCAGCAGAGGCAAGTCGTTGTACGGTCTGTTCGCGTCGAACGTCATTCTTTTACCCCAATTCCGAGAGTGGCCAGATTCTTCTTAATCATGGATTCGAGCCGGTCGGCTTCTTTAAACTGCTCGTAAAGTTTGGCGGATAGATTGGACATCTTCTCCTCTAAATGCATCGCGCACCTCATTTGCCTTCCTGTACCACCTCATACGCTTTCTCAATTATCTGGCGGAATTCCGGAGAAATCCGGTGCCAGTCCAGCACATCCACCCGAAACGACAAATCCGATTCCTGAAAGGCTTCTTTCAGGCGATAAACCTGCTTCCGTGGCAGCTTGTCGGTTCCGACGACCACAATATCGAGATCGGAATAGGGCCTGGCAGTTCCGTTCACACGGGAACCAAAAATCCGAACTTCGCAGTCTGGTACATGTTTCGCCAGAATTTGTTTGATCGTGGTCAGGTCAGGTTCTGGTAAATCAATCATTCTTTTCCTCAAGGGTATTCAAAAACTTCTGAGCGTCAGGAAAGAAAGTTCTTGCAATTTGGAAAATATCTTCGGCCGTGTCCTGGTCGTAGGTGTGAGACGTTTCGTTGCGCGCGTCATGATATTCCAACCATCGGTCTACATCGTTGATGAGCTTGCTTTCGGCGCTGAGTCGGAAGAGTTCCCGCCGGCTAACGCCATCAACGTAAGCTGCGCCTAAATTTTTCCCAAGCCACCGTTTCATGAACTTCCAGCAGAGTTCGTATGTGAACTCAAAATTCTGAATTACGCCTGCCTTAATGACTTCCTGCTGGTCATCGGGCATGCTCTGGAGCCTGTCTGGAGCCGAAATATTGAGTGCATTCTCAAGTGAGGTGATTGCCTTTCTCAGACTGCTTAGATCGAGAGCCATAATACATTATTCCTTTCTTTCAGATTTCAAATCCTAATGCGGTCATGTTTTTCTTAATTTTCTTTTCCAAAGTTGCCGCCTCAGCAAACTGTTCGTTAAGCTTTGAGGTCAATTCGGCCATCTTTTTTTCGAAGGGGATGCCATCATCCTCGACTTCGGCCGCACCCACATACCGCCCCGGCGTGAGTACATAACCGTGCTCTCGAATGTCCTTGGTCAAGGCTGATTTGCAGAATCCAGGGATATCTCTGTACTCGCCTGTTTCTTTTTCGCCACGCCAAGCGTGGTAAGTGCTGGCAATATGGTCAATCTCTTCGTCAGAAAGTTCCCGGTGTACACGGTCAATCAGCGTCCCCATCTTGCGGGCATCGATAAACAAGGTGTGGCTGCTACGATTGCGGAATTTGCCATTCCTTTTGTTCCGCGCCAGAAACCAGAGGCAAACCGGAATCTGTGTCGTATAAAAAAGTTGTCCGGGCAATGCGATCATACAATCAATGAGATCGGCTTCAATCATGCTCTTGCGGATTTCACCTTCACTTGCAGTATTGGTGGACATGGAACCGTTCGCCAAAACAAACCCGGCTATACCAGTCGGCGAGAGGTGGTGAACGAAATGCTGAATCCAGGCGTAGTTGGCATTGTTCGCTGGGGGGATGCCGTACCTCCAACGGGCGTCCTCGCGCACTCTTTCACCACCCCAGTCACTCATGTTAAACGGCGGATTTGCGAGGATGAAGTCGGCCCTGAGGTCCTTGTGTAAGTCATTGTGAAAGCTATCGGCATGATGCGGGCCGAGGTTGGCGTCAATGCCACGAATGGCCAGGTTCATTTTCGCCAAGCGCCAGGTGGTGGGATTGGACTCCTGTCCGTAAATTGAGATGTCACCCAGCCGGCCGCCGTGCTCTTCGACAAACTTTTCACTCTGCACAAACATACCGCCCGATCCGCAGCAAGGGTCATACACGCGGCCTTTGTACGGTTCAATCATTCGCACCAGAAGTTTGACCACACATTGCGGCGTATAAAACTCACCGCCGCCTTTGCCCTCCGCTGCAGCGAATTTCCCCAGAAAATATTCATACACGCGCCCGAGGATATCCTTTGAGCGGGATTCATCGTCGCCCAGGCCAATCTTTGCAATAATGTCGATGAGCTCGCCCAAACGGTGCTTGTCAAGAGCGGGCCGAGCGTAGTTTTTTAGGAGGACGCCTTTGAGAGTTGGGTTTTCTTTCTCGATAGCCACCATGGCGTCGTCGATAAGCTTGCCAATGGTTGGCTGTTTTGCGGCGGCCTGGAGCTTTTCCCATCGTGCCTCTTTCGGTACCCAAAATACGTTAGAGGCGGCGTACTCGTCCCGGTCTTCCGGATCCGTGTATTCGGTATCTTTGGTGGCTTCCAATTGCTTGTATTTTGCCTCGAACGCGTCCGAGATGAATTTCAGAAAAATGAGGCCAAGGACAACATGCTTATATTCAGACGCATCCATGTGGCCGCGCAACTTATCCGCAGCAGCCCACAGCTTACTTTCGAATCCTAGATTGGCTCCGTTGTGGTTCTTTTTCTGACTCAATATTAGCTCTCTCCTTTATTAAAGTCTATTTGTGGTTGTTCACAGTTTTTACTGCACAACATAGCGTTCTGTTTTAGGCGAAATTTCCAGCATGGTCTCCATGGTTAGCATCATGTCGTTGCGGGCGTAGCTTGAAAATTCCAGAATGCCGGTATCCATACGAATGGCGTCTTCCGGGCAGGCTTCCACGCAATAGCCGCAAAAAATGCACAAGCCCAGATCGATATCAAATGTTTTCGGCATCTTTTCGATTTGTGGATTGTCGGGCTTTTCTTCTGCTATGATATAAATGCATTTTGCCGGACAAACGGTTTCACACATCATACAGGCCACGCAGCGCGGCGAACCGTCTTCTCTTTTGGTTAGTCGATGCATGGTCCGAAGCCGGGGAAATATCGGACGAAAGACTTCGGGATATTGAAATGTGACCGCTCCCGGACGTTTCAATTTAATCCCAATCAAACGCAAACAATGGGCCATGAGATTGCGGAAAAAATGCCTTGAAGTCAGCAGCAATCCTTTTAGAATCCCGGGCAAATAAGTTTTTTCCCAGAAAGTCAGCGGCGGGTATTTTTCGTGAACATTCATAATTATTTGATTAAAAGCAGAATTAAGCCCGTGAGTAAAATATTGACCATGGAAATCGGCAGAATATATTTCCACCCCAGGCGCATAACCTGATCATAGCGAAATCGCGGTAGAGTCCAGCGGATGGTCATTTGCAGCCACAAGAAAAACACCACCTTCAGGGCAAAGCTCGCCACCTGAAACAGGGCCACCGCCCAATTCTCCATTAACCAGACGTCGCCCCAGGGAAAATGAAAACCGTCGGCGGTTAAATACGGTACTTGCCAGCCGCCGAAGAACAGCGTGACGGTGATGGCGGCAATCATGACCGTTTCGATGAAATCCGTGAGAAAGTACATACCAAAGCCCATGCCGCTGTATTCCAAAAAGTAGCCGATGATTTCGGATTCGCCTTCGGGTGGATCGAAAGGGATGCGCTTGGTTTCCGCGATGCCCACCGTTAAAAATAACAGGAAACCCAGCGGCTGCAGCAGCACGCCCCAGAAATTGGCGCCCTGCCAGCGCACGATTTCCTGCAGATCCACGGTTTGATAGATCATCAGAGAGCCGATGATGGTCACACCCAGAGCTACCTCGTAAGAAATCATCTGCGCGGCTGCTCGCAGCCCACCCAGAAGCGCAAAATTGTTGCGTGAAGCCCAGGCCCCCAGAACCACCCCATACACGGCCATGCCGGCCACGGCGAATAAATAGAGCACGCCCACATTCAAAGGCGCCAACTGTAAATTCACCGGCTGATTTTGAACGTACAAAACATCGCCAAAGGGAATCACCGCAAAGCCGAGCAGCGCAAAAAACAACGAGAGCGCCGGCGCCAGGGTGAAAAGCCCTTTTTCCGCTTTGGCTGGCCGAAAACTTTCTTTCGTAAACATCTTGATGGCGTCGGCCAGCGGATGAAACAAACCGATCAGGCGCAGACCAAAGATGGAAGCGCGGTTGGCACCAATGCGATCCTGCATGACGGCGCTTTGCTTGCGTTCCACCCAGGTCAGCAATCCGCCCAATCCGAGCACGAACAAAAGCACGAATCCCAATTTAACAAACGCAATAGCGATGCCTTGGATCATTCAGGCGACTTTAGCCTCCAATTCAGGTTCGGTTTTTTCTTCAAGATGATTTAAAAGCACGCCTTCATCACCCAATTTCTGATAAGTCAAGCCCTTAAAAGCAGGTAGTTCTTCGGCCAATGCCCGGAACACGTCTTCTGCTTCAAAAAACGGCAGGGATTTACCGAACTTTTTTGACAAATCTCTGAAAATTTTCCAATCTGGTTTCACTTCGCCGGGCGGCTCCACGGCTTTGTAAATGCGCTGTACCCTTCTTTGAAAATTGGTAAACGAACCGTCTTCTTCGACAAAGGCAGCGGCTGGCAAGATAAAATCTGCCAGGGCAGCAGTGGAGTGGTCGTTGCTGCCCAGATAGACCACCAGCTCTGTCCTTCGCAGTGTATTCTTGATTCTTTTTGGTGCGAATCCCTGTTTCAGATCCTGATGACAGATGACCAGCGCTTTGAGCTTTTTGCTTTGAGTGAGATTCAGTAATTTGGAGACCGTCAGCAGATTTGCATTCAAAAACGCTTGAATGATATCATCCGCGCCGGCGGTATTGGGACTTTTATCCGCTTTTATCAAAAAATCATCCGAGTAGCCCTTTTCACGGGGCGTTATGGCGTAAGCGATATTCCGCACTTGTAAATTTTTTATAAAAAACCGGCAAGCTGCGTAGAGATTTTCATTGGTCATTCTGGATGAAAGGATCACTCCAAACGCTTCCGGCCCGTGTTTGTCGATAATTTCCTGCATTCGCTGGTGTAAATCTTCTAAAGCAGCAGGCCAGGTAATTCTGTCACGGCGGTCCTGCGTTTTTTTCAACGGGTAAAGCAGACGCGACTTGTCATCCACAAAGGTGAATCCATAGCGGCCTTCGTCGCACATCCACCACTGGTTGACATCTGGATGGAACCGCGGTTTTAGGCGGGCGATTCGCATGCCGTCGGCCTTATAGGGTCGGCGGTCGTTGTGATGCACGTAGATATTGCAGCCCGTACTGCAGCCCGGGCAGATAGATTTGGTCTCATTTAAATACCAGACCCGGGTACGAAAACGAAAATCACGGTCGGTCAAGGCGCCCACCGGGCAGATATCGATGGTATTGCCCGCGTACTTATTGTCCAGTTCGCAGTCTGGATACGGCAGCAGCTCCGCGTGGTCGCCGCGGTTGAAAATACCCAGCTCATGGGTTTTGCTGATTTCGTCACAGAACCGCACGCAGCGCGAGCACAAAATACAGCGTTCTGAATCCAGCATGACGTTCGGCCCAACCGCAACCGCTTTGTGCTTTTTAACTTTGTTTTCGTACATCTGGCTGTCATATAATCCGTGCTGCATGTAGTAATTTTGCAGCCAGCACTCCCCCGCCTGGTCGCACACCGGGCAGTCCAGCGGATGATTCACCAGCAGAAATTCTAAAACTGCAGACCGGGCCTCTCGCACTTTTTCATTATTGGTATGAACAACCATGCCGTCTGTGACGGGTGTATAACACGCCACTTGCAATTTGGGAATTCTTTCGATCTCCACCAGACAGATGCGGCACACACCCACGATACTCAAACCGGGGTGGTAGCAGTATCTGGGAATTTCGATGCCCAGCATTTCCGCCGCCTGGATGACGGTCGTGCCTTTTTCCACCTCTATTTCTAAACCATCGATATTTATTTTTGGCATAATGAACTAACTTTGAGATATTTTTAATTAGTGATTGACCGAAAACGAACGTCTTCATGCTTCGACTCCGCTCAGCATGAAGTGAACCTGTCGTATCTAATTATTTAATATGAACATAGTTGCATAACTTCAAGTGAGAAATGTTAGTAAACCAATGATACTTTGAGTCCTCTGTGTCTCTGCGTTTGCTCTGTTTTAAATTTTGTTTCTTGATTAATCTATTATTGCACATTATAAATGCAAACCTTTTGAAATTGTGAACCCTTCATTTATTAAGATCACACTTTTTCTCTTTCACATGATACTCGAACTCATCTCTGAATTTCTCAATATAGCTTTTTATAGGCAACGCAGCGGCGTCCCCCAGGGGACATATCGTGTTGCCCATGACGTTGCCGGCAATTCGATAGAGATTGTCGATATCTTCCACTCGGCCCTCTCTGTCCAAAATGCGTTTGAGTATTTTTTCGGCCCAGCCGGTACCTTCCCGGCACGGGGTGCACTGCCCGCACGATTCATGATGATAAAAGCGCGTCACTACATACAGCGCCCGCGCCATGCAAGTGGATTCGTCCATGACGATGACGCCAGCAGAGCCCAGCATGGAGCCGATTGCCGCCAGCGAATCGTAATCCATTTTGACATCCACTTCATCTGCTTTTAGTACCGGTGACGACGAGCCGCCCGGCACCACTGCCTTCAAATTGGCGCCGTTGCGCAAGCCGCCGGCGTGTTCGAAAATGATCTCACGCAGAGTCACGCCCATGGGCAGCTCGTACACGCCCGGCTTTTTAACGTGCCCGCTAACGCTGAAAAATCGCAAGCCGCCATTGCGCTCGCTGCCCAACTCAGCGAACCACTTGGCGCCTTTACTAATGATGCTGGGTACATACGCGATGGTTTCCACGTTGTTCACAATGGTCGGACATTTAAATGCCCCCTCGATGGCCGGAAATGGTGGCTTCATTCGGGGCCAGCCCTTTTTGCCCTCCAGCGACTCCAGAAGGGCGGTTTCTTCACCACAAATATATGCGCCGGCGCCTCTGTGTACGACCACGTCCAGATCGAATTTTGAACCAAATATTTTTTTCCCAAGGTAACCTTTCTGGTACGCAGCCGCGATCTGCTGCACCAGGTTTTCCGCCTGACGCACATACTCACCGCGTATGTAGATAAACGCCTTATGAGCGCCAATGGCATAAGATGCAATCATGATGCCCTCCAACAAGCCGTGTGTGTAGTTGTCCATGATATAACGGTCCTTAAAGGTGCCCGGCTCGCTTTCATCGGCGTTGACCACGAGATACCGTGGTTTGGGGTTGTCTCTTGGAATGAACGACCACTTTCTGCCAGTGGGGAATCCCGCGCCTCCCAGTCCACGCAAATTCGATTTCGTCACTTCTTCGATGATTTGCTGCGGCGACCATTTCTTAAGCACTTTCTGAATCGTTTCATAGCCGCCATGCTGCTCATACACTTCCACGGTGTGACTATTTTCAATCTCAAAAAATTTAGAGATGATCTGTGTCGGCATTATTTTTTATTTGAATTGATTTCTTTCAAAATGGCATCGATTTTCTTTTCGGTCAGTTGCCCGATATATTCTTCGTTTAATTGCATCATGGGGCCGGTTTCGCATGCCCCCAGGCATTCCACTGTCGTCAGGGTGTATTTACCGTCTTTACTGGTTTCACCGTCTTTGATTTTCAATTTTTTTGAGAGATATTTGAGCATTTTCTCACAGCCACAAAGATCGCACGATAGTCCCCGGCATAGCTGAAAATGAAATTTGCCCCGGGGTTTGCTGGCGATCAAGGTGTAAAACGTCATCACTTCATGCACCTTCACAGGCGGAACCTCCAGAACTTCCGCCACGTATTCTTCCACATCTGGCGAAATGCAGCCAAATTCATTTTCAGCCAGATACAAAACCGGCAGCATGGCGGCTCTTTTTTCTGGATAGCGGCTCAGGATTTCTTGCAGCTGTTTCTGACGGTCCTTTGAAAATTCCATTGTCACCGGTCCAGCTCCCCTGCGATCATGTTGATGGAACCAAACGCCGGGATGATGTCCGCAACCTGCACCCCCTGGATCATTTTACTAAATCCGGCAACAAACGCGAAACAGGGCGGTCGCACCCGCACACGGTAAGGTTTGTCGCTGCCGTCGCTGATGACGTAAAAACCCAACTCGCCGTTGGCGCCTTCCACGGGCAAATAGGTTTCCCCTCGCGGCGGCTTAATTCCAAAGCCTTCCATGATCAACATGAAGTGATTCATGAGCCCTTCGATGCTGCCGTAGGTTTTCTCTTTCGCCGGCAAGGTGACTAATTTATGGTCTGCATAAACTTGTTCGTGAAACGGTTGATTGCTGCCCAGCAGCGTGGGATCGGTCACCGCCACCTGCTCGAGCAGAGCTCGAGTTTGACCCAATTTCCCCAAATCCGCCATTTTATCGGCCGGGATTTCCCGACCTTCGTAATCCACCATCAAGGCGCCGCCGGGAATTTTCTCCAGCGCCTGCTCAATAATTCTGGCGCTTTGCTCCATCTCTTCCATCCGCACAAGATAGCGATCGTAAATATCGCCGTTTTCGCCAATCGGAATTTCAAACTCAAAAAGATCATAACCGCTGTACGGAAACGCCTTGCGCACGTCGTATTCCACACCGCAGGCACGCAGCACGGGCCCGGTGAAACTGTACGAAATCGCGTCATCTTTTGAAATAGGACTCACGTTCTGCACCCGATCCACGAAAATGCGATTGCGTGTAAGCAATTTATGGACTTGTCTGATTTCATCGCGCACTTTTTGCAGAGCGGTTTTCACCCGCTGTTCAAAGCCCTCGGGCAGGTCGCCTTTCACGCCTCCCACTCGCACGTACGAAATGGTTATGCGCGCGCCGGTAACCTCTTCGATCAATTGATACATGGCCTCTCTGGCCTGCATAAAATACAAAAAAGCGGTCATGGCGCCCATTTCCATGGCCATGGCGCCAATGCAGGTCAAATGATCCGCGATGCGTGAAATCTCACTCATGATCACACGAATAAACTGGCAGCGCTCTGGCACTTTTATTCCCAGCAGCTTTTCCACTGCCAGAGCAAAACCGACATTGTTGATCAAAGGAGAAACGTAATTTAAGCGATCGGTGTAGGGAAACACTCCGTTATAATAGATATTTTCTGCGTGTTTTTCAAAGGCGCGGTGCAGGTAACCGATGCCAATATCCGAATTCACCACCTTTTCTCCATCAAGCTCAAGAATAATTTTAACCACGCCGTGCATGGCCGGATGCGAGGGCCCCATGTTCAAAAAAATATGCTTGACCTTCAGTCCGTTTTCATCTGTAACAAATTCTTCAAGCGCCTTCTGCGTTAGCTCAACCGTCGGGGAAGTGGATCCAGGCATGGATTTTTCTGCGGTCACCAGTGGCTGTCTTTTGCGCAAGGGATAGTCCTTGCGCAAGGGGTGTCCCTTAAATTCATCGTACATCAAAATACGCCGAAGATCAGGATGGTTTTTGAACCGAATACCGAACATATCCCAGACTTCCCGTTCGTACCAGTTGGCGATATGCCATAAATCCGAAACGGTTAGCAGTTGGGGATTGCATTCATCCACCAGCGCTTTCAGGCGAAGACGTTTTTTTGTCTTAAATGAATACAGGTGATAGACCACTTCAAATCGCGGCTTGCGATGAAAATAATCGACGCCGGCCAAGTCCATTAAGCAATCGTATTTCAAACGGTTATCGTCTCGAAGAAACCGACAGATTTCGTGAATGGAAGATTTATCGATGACCACTACCGCGTCGCCGCAGTAGGTGAAGGTCTCCAGAATCTGCTCAGAAAATTTTTGTTTGAGTAACTTGAATGTTCTTTTGGGCATGTCAATATGCTTGCTTCTGATTTTGGATTTTCTCTTGTAAAAGCATTAATCCCTGAATCACCGTTTCGGGTCGCGGTGGGCAACCGGGAATGTAAACGTCCACCGGCAGGATGGTGTCGATGCCGACGACGGTAGAATAATCGTCGTAAAAGCCGCCGGTGCAAGTGCAAACCCCAAACGCAATCACGTACTTTGGCTCGCACATTTGCTCGTACACCCTTCTGAGTACTGGCGCAATCTTCTGACTGACGGTGCCCACACATAAGAGCATATCCGCCTGTCGCGGCGAAAACCTCGGAAACGCCGCGCCAAACCGATCCAGATCGTAATGCGACGACGCCACAGACATGTATTCCATACCACAACAGGCCGTGACAAAGGGATAAGGAAACAGAGAATACTTTCTGGCCCAGCCAACGGCCTGATCCAGCTTCGTGGTGATTAAATTGTCCCCGCCTAAAAAATCTCTCAGTCCCATTGCAAAACTCCTTTTTTCAAGGCATAAATCAGGCCTAAAAATAATACCGCGATAAACAAGGTCATGGAAACGAGGCCGGTTACGCCCAAATCGCGAAATACCACTGCCCAGGGAAATAAAAACACGATTTCGATATCAAACAAGACAAATAAAATGGCGACAGTGTAAAATTTAACAGAAAATCTTTCTGTGGGTAAGGAAATCGGGATATTGCCGCATTCGAAAGCTTCATCTTTAACAGGATTGCGATTTTTGGGTCCAAGCCACTGTGAAAGTCCCAGTAAAAAGAGCACAACGGCTCCGGCCCCGAGAATCATGATTAAAACGGCAACGAGCTCATCCATGATTTAGGTGGATTTTAGATTTTTGTTTTTACTTACAAGTTGTTTATAAGAGGAAACGGCAAATATTAAATCAAACAAAATTACAAAACACAAATCACCAAATTACAAATAAACCTCAAAGTTAAAATAACAAAGCATTCAGACCGGTACTTAATTTTCAATCCAATCGAAATAGGTTTGATTTTAGTATTCAGCCAGCTTTGTCAATGCAACAGTGATTTTTTCAGCATTTGGTAAAAAATATTCTTCCAGTGGTGGACTGTACGGCACCGGCGTGTCGATGGAGGCAATGCGCTGCACAGGGGCATCCAAAAACTCAAACGCTTCCTGGGCAACGATAGCCGCAATTTCCCCCCCAATGCCGCCGCTCAGCGTCGCCTCGTGGGCGATCAACACTTTGCCGGTTTTTTTGACGGACTTCAAAATCGTTTCTTTGTCCAGAGGAACCAGGGTGCGCAAATCGATCACTTCCACTTCCACGCCTTCTCTGGATAAATTTTCGGCAGCTTTTAGAGCATGCTGAACCATGGCGCTGTAGGTGATGAGGGTTATGGCCTCACCCTGGCGTTTGATTTCAGCCTGCCCGATGGGCACCAGATAATCTTCATCAGGCACCTCTCCTTTCAAATGACGATAGAGATATTTGTGCTCAAAATATAGTACGGGATTGTTGTCACGAACAGCCGCCTTGATGAGACCTTTGGCATCATAAGGCGTTGCTGGTGCCACGAGTTTTAAACCGGGCACATGAAAGAACCACGCTTCGGGATTCTGTGAGTGAAACGGCCCGGCATGCAGACCGCCGCCTGCCGGCAGCCGCACGACCATGGGCACCGCCGCCCCCCAACGGTAATGCGATTTCGCTGCCATATTAACCAATTGATTCCATCCGCACGAAACAAAATCCGCGAACTGCATTTCGGCTACCGGGCGCATGCCCATGACGGCCGCTCCCACGGCCACTCCCAGGATGGCCGATTCAGCGAGAATGGCGTCGATGACGCGCTCTTCGCCAAACTCCTTGACGAAGCCTTTAGTAACCTTGAAAGCGCCGCCGTATTCTCCGATATCCTCACCCAGGCAAAAAACGCCTTCATCACGCTGCATCTCTTCCCACAGCCCTTTTGAAATCGCTTTTATGTAACTGATTACAGCCATGTCTTTAACTTCCCGATTTTGCTGTTCCGTTTTTATTCTGCATAAACACCCTTCCCCGCATCAATGGGATCGGGCCAAGGGCTCTCTTCGGCAAATTTTTGCGCTGCATCGATTTCATTTTTAACACGATCTTGAATCTCTAAGAGCCTTCTTTGAGCTATTTTTTTTAGCAGTAATTGTTCAAATTTTTGGATGGGATCGCGTTTTTCCCAGTGCTTGAGCAATTCATCCGGCACATAAAAGGCGTCATCATGCTCAGCGTGGCCCTTCATGCGGAAGGTTTTGGCTTCGATCAAAGTGGGGCCTTCGCCGCAGCGCGCACGCTCGGCAGCGCGCCAGGTGGCGTCGTAAACCGCTAACACATCGTTGCCGTCCACGATCACGCCGGGGATACCGTAGCCCTGTGCACGCACAGCTAGATCTGGAACCAGACTTTGTTTCGCCACCGGCGTGGAATACGCAAAACCGTTGTTTTCCACAATTAAGATAAAAGGCAGCCGCAAAACAGCCGCGAAATTTAATCCTTCATGAAAATCGCCCACACTGGCCCCGCCATCGCCGATCCAGGTCAAGGCCACATTGGATTTTTTTTGCATTTTAAAAGTCAGCGCCGCGCCTGCGCACACAGGTATCAGTGCGCCCAGCATGCTCACCGGCGCAATTATGTTTCTTTGCAAATCGCCGAAATGCGAATTCCCGTCTTTGCCACGGGTGGGACCGGTTTTTTTACCTAAATAATTGGCCAGAAATTCATGAGGTGTAACGCCTCTGACCAACAAGGCGCCGGCGTTGCGAATCATGGGACCGATGACGTCGCCATCCTCCAGCGCATACGCCGAACCCACACTGATGGCTTCCTGACCCCGACCCACAAAAGCGCCACCCAGGAATTTCCCCTGTCGATAGAGCGTGCTGATTCTGTCATCCAGCGCCCGATTCAGAAGCATGAAATAATAAAGATGCAAAAGCTTTTTTTCTGATAGAATCGGTTTATTTTTTAGGGTAGATTTCTTTTTTTTGTTCGCGACTTTAACTTCCGTCATCTTTATCTATTTTGAGTAAATCCATAAATTCTGAGATGGTTTGAAAGGATTCCATATTCCAGATCGCTTCGCGAATCTGGTTTTGCTTTTTATCGGTTAAGAGGTGCGACGACAGGCCTTTGAATTTGTTTTCCAGGTCCTGATCGGACATGGGCTCCCGCGGGTCGCCTTTGGGGAAGTCCAGCTGCGCCGAGAAAACCCGGCCGTCGTGCAACACGATGCTCACTTTTGAAGGCTGTTTAGCGGGGAACATCTTCTCAAATTCCTCGCTGGCCTCCCCTTTGATTTTCTGCAGCACCGTCGCAATTTGCGGATCTTTTATGCGATCTTCGTTAAATTGGTCCGTGGTAATTTTTCGGTCAACGATGGCCGCCGCAATACAGTATGGCAAACTGTGATCCGCCGTTTCCCGGGACGTGGGTCGGTACTTTTCGGGATCGAACAAAATATCCACCGCCCGCGCAATGGTGGTCACCGTAACCGTTTCGATGTCTTCCGGCTTGATATCATTTTCGATGACCACTTTTAATGTGGCGGAAATATGCGTGTGCGTCAACGCTTCGGTGGGAAAGGCTTTCATGGAACAGCCGAGAATTTTGAAGCGCTCACCCAAATTCCCGACCAGTTTGCCTTCATCCCAGTCCGGGCCGAATGTTTGCATCAGCCCTTCTTTGCCTTCAAAAATCTGTTCGGTGCCGGTGTAACCTTTTTCTGCCATGAGCGCCGCCATCACCCCGCTTTGAGCAGCCAGCGGATCCACGGTATTTTTCATCATCGTGAGCTTGCCGGCGGTAACCGCACCCAGTGTGAGGTTGTGTGCGCCTGATATGCCGATGGCGTTGACCATCTGATCTTCGTTCAGTCCCATTAAATAACCCGCCACAATGGGTGAAACAAATTGGGTTAACGTCGCGTGATGCCATTTACGCTCGCGAATGCCCGGTACGGCAAATTCACACATTCGACATTCGAATTCGTAGGCCAGCACCATGGCCACCATGACATCTTGGACAGACGAGCGCTGCCGTTCGCCAACCGCCAACGCTACCGGCAGGATGTCGCTGGGATGGCTGGGGTCCTGTTTCCAGTAAATGTCATTGAAATCGAGCGCCCGAATCATGAGACTGTTCAAAAAGGTCGCGTTGTAAGCCGGAATTTTTGCGCCGCTGCCAATGACGGTGGCTTCGGGTTTGCCCGCCATATCCGCATACAGTTCCTCGACGATTCTTACGTCGTGTGTAGAATAACCGCCGTAAGCACAGCCCAGGGAATCATACAAAAACCTCTTGACTTCATTGATCACGTCTGCAGGTAAATCTTCAAATTTCAGCGATAGAGAATATTTTGCAATTTGTCTTGATAAGGAGTCCATGTTTTCCTGAGAATTTTGGTTTTATTGTCAGTTGACTTGACGAATTTACAATTTGCGAGCCACTTCCTCAGCTACTTCAAAAGTGGTGGAGGTACCGCCCATGTCGTAGGTTTTGACTTTGCCTTCCCGTATGACCAGCGAAATCGCCGCATCCAATTTCTGCGCCTGGTCTGATTCACCCAGCCAGTCCAGCATGAGCTTGGATGTGAGCAGCATGGCCATGGGGTTGACTTTGTACTGGCCGGCATATTTGGGTGCGGAACCGTGTGTGGGTTCAAACACCGCATACTTGTCTCCAATGTTCCCGCTCGAGGCAAATCCCAAGCCGCCGATGAGTTGGGCACACAAATCGGATATGATATCCCCGAACATATTCGACGCCACCAGCACGCCATAATCCTGGGGATTCTTGATCAGCCACATGCACATGGCATCGATGTTGGTTTCCCACAGGTCAATTCCGGGATATTCTTGCGCAATCTTGCGCGCCTCGCGAAGAATCAGGCCGCTGGTTTCCCGCAGTACGTTCGGCTTCTCCACCACGGTGACCGTTTTATAGCCGTGTTTTTTGGCATATTCAAACCCTTGCCGCACGATATTTCTCGAAGCTTTGCGGGTGTTGATACGCAAGGTCATGGCAATGTCGTCCAGGGAAGTCTCTGCAAAGCGCTTTATTTTGGGAGAATGCTTTAACAGCACTGCCATCACTTCTTCTGGAATGGGATGAAATTCCACGCCGCTGTACAAATCTTCGGTGTTCTCCCGAAACACCACCAAATCGATGTCGTCGCGATAATTCAACGGATTGCCTGCGTAGGCTTTGCAGGGCCGTAAATTGGTGTGCAAATTAAACTCCTGCCGCAATCGCACAATCGGACTTGCATAAACCAATCCTTTATCCTGCAATTCTGGAACGAGCTCTTTTGCGGCTTCCTCCTTTGGCTTGGAAGTGATGGCGCCAAACAAACAGGCATCGGTGCTGTGTAGTAAATCTTTTGTACGCTCTGGAAGCGGATCGCCTTCTCGTTTCCAGAACTCCCATCCGATATCGCCATGAATGTATTCTGCGTCAAATTTGAGGGCATCTAAAACGAGTTTAGCCGCGTCCATGACGTCGTTTCCAACGCCATCGCCCGGTAACCACGCAATTTTGTATTTGGCCATATTGGTCTTTCCTTTTGACTAAATTGAATTTTTAAATTAATATTTGGATTTATTTGATCAAATCAAAATCGATGAAGTCCGCATGATGCAAAATAATGGCCTCCGGTGAGCGTTTGAAATGATCGCCTTCTTTTGAATGCACTGCCACGATGTGCATGACTTCTTCGGGAATGTCATATTTAAAGCACAAACCCACTCCGCTGAAGGGATGCCGCAGATACTCGCCGTGTTTACTTTTTACTACCTGACCGTCTTTTTTATCGTATTCGTACAGCTTGCCCACGTCCGCTAACAGGGCGCCGGCCACCAGGTAATCCCGATTAACCGGAGTCTTGCGGTCACCGTAAGCTTCTGTTAAAACCTTATCACACGCCACGCACATTTGGCAAACTGTTCGCACGTGTTCTAAATAAGTAATTTTGACATTTTCAGCCAGCAAGGTAAAGGGAATTCTCAATAATTCCTCGGAAGTCCAATTTCGATAATTGGTGGCTTCTTCCCAAACCGCGATGGTATTGTTTCGTAAAGTTTCATCTTTGATGAGATTAAATTCGGGAATGACCTGCAACAAACTTTCTTTGTTCATAATCATAAACTCCTGTTTTCTGGTCCATCGTATTCATGTTCTGCGGGATTGATGATGCGCATGGGGCGCTGGCGCGTTTGCTCTTCGTAAATGTGCGCCACAAGGCCGGGCACGCGTGCGATCATAAAAAAGGCGTTGGCCAGTTTCGGTGGAATTTCCAATTCACACAGCACCGCTGCAATGGCGCCATCGACATTGATAGGCAATTTTTTACCCAACTGCGCTTCCAGGGCTTTTTCAATGGTCTGTGCGATTTCAATGTAGGTTTGGTTCATTTTGAACTCTTTTACCATTTTAAATAATTTCATGGTTCTCGGATCCTCGCTGTGGATGCGATGCCCAAAGCCGGAAATGCGGCGGCCGGTTTGACGATATTCGTCTACGATTTCCTGGGCGGCTTTTTCAACGGAAATTTTTTTGAATGTATGTTTTTCATGGGTCTGCAGGAGCACGCCCATGCAGTCTTCAATAGCGCCACCGTGAAAGCGCGAAATCGCTAGAATGCCACTGGCGACGGCTGCATTGAGCGGAGCACCGGTTGATGCCACCGTCATTGCCGACAGCGCCGAAGGCGGGGTGACTCCGTGATCGATAGAGGAAACAAAGATGGCATCCAACAGTTTGCCGACATTCTCTGACGGCAGCTCGCCTTTCAAGGCCAAATACACGGCCTGTGCAAATGAGATTTTGCCCATGAGCTCGTCCAGACGGTAGCCTTTTAATCGAATTTCATTGGGCTTGACTTTGGTAATCGCGGTTTTCCAGTTTGATTTACTCATTTTTCATCTTGCTCAGTTTAATTTGGATAAAACTTGTTTGGTTATTTTAGGAATATCATCGAAATTCTCCACTACGTGTGCTCCCACCGCTTTTAAGCGCTTGACTTTGCTTTCATGCGTGCCACGATTCCCTTCCACAATGGCCCCTGCATGGGAAAAGCGGGTACCCGATTTGGCTGCCGCGCCCCCAATGTACGCAATCAACGGTTTGGTAAACTTTCTGCTTTCGATCAAATCCGCCACCTGCTCTTCCTGTGACGAACCGATTTCGCCAAACATCACCACCGCACGGGTGTCGGAGTCTTCCTCAAATAATCCAACGATTTCGGGATGCGGCATGCCAACGACCACGTCCCCACCCACGTGAACAATCGTACTCAATCCCACGCCGTTCTGACTCAAATAGTAAGCAATGGATGAAGTAATTCCACCACTCCTTGAAGTGACCCCCACCTGACCTTTTTTGAACCAGGATTTGGCGGCGGCAGCGCGCCCGCCCATCATGCCCAGCACACCTTTGTCCACACTCAAAAGCCCCAGCGTGTTGGGGCCCACAAATCGGGCGTTGGCCTTTTTTGCGGCGCGATCGATTTCCAGCACGTCGTAGATGGGCACACGATCGGGAACCAGAACCAGCAATTTGATTCCCGCATCGATGGCTTCCAGCGCGGCATTTTTTACCAGGGGCGCCGGCACAAATATCACCGAGGCATCTAATTCGCCGGTTTTCTCCACCGCTTCCTGCACCGTGTCGTAAACCGGCACGTCCAGCACCGTTTGGTTGCCCTTTCCTGGCGTCACGCCAGCACGTACTTTGGTGCCGTACTCCATCATCAAACGGGTGCGTGCCATGCCCTCACGGCCGGTGATGCCCTGCACCAGGACACGGGTGTTTTCACTCACTAAAATAGACATTATCCCTCTTCATTTACATATTCTTCTAATCCTGCAATGGGTAGATCGATGTAAGCCCCTTTGTTGCCGTGAAACGTACATTCGATTTCACAAGCCAGGCATTCGATGCATTTACCCGCTTTGGCTCCTTCTTCTGAAATAGCCAGAATCGGCAAACCCGCTTCTAACTTCAGTATCTCTGGCGGGCAGCTTTCCACACAAATTTTGCTGTCACAATCTGCACAGACTGCATGATCGAATGTGATGGAGCCGGTGATGGTCTCAAACCGGTATGGTTTCATCGCAATGGGTTTCGCAAACGGTTTGCCCTCCGCTGCAGGAGGTTCAAAATTGTCCACCAGCTCACGCAGCCGCTCGGCACAGAATTTGGCGGTATCGTCTTTTTTATATCCCTCCACCGGTGCTGGTAAACCCTTTGTGTAATTTTCAAGGATTTCAACCGCTTTGTCTTCCGAATTGCCGCCCAGTCTTATTACCGCCGGTTTAGATAGATTCACTTCACGAAATGCTTTAACTAAACCGCGTGCTGAATGAAATTGTTCCTGGCTAGCCACGCCGGAACCGGAGCCAAAATAGGCGTCGATATTTTTCTGGGCTAAAATGATCTTGGCAGCCCTGTACACTTTTGAAGCCGGCGGGTTGCCGCTGGTGTCGGTAAAATTGGCCAACTTAAAGCCCAGGCCGGTCACCGCGTCCATGGACATCATGGATCCGCCTCCGCCAGCGCCATGAAAACCGATAAAACCTTCGCCTTTTTGAAAACCCTGCTCCATTTGAATGAAATAAAACGTGCCGCGATAATCGTTTTTTTCAACCTGGTAGGCAATTTTATCCAGCTCGGTAGGCGGCCGGTCCAACTCGCGGGCGATTTCAATCCGAAGTTCGGGATGTCGGAAAACCGCGTAATCGTCGATGGCCACCCGACAATCGGCTGCCACCACGCGCCCGTCCTCAGTTAGCACCAGCGGGTTGATCTCCGCCGACCGGCATTCGTAAGCGCGAGCAACCTGCCACAATTTCACCAGAACGACTGCTAATTGCATCTGCAGGCGGCCGGTAATGCCGGTACGTCGAATTAAGTTTCGCGCTTGAAAATCTTTTACGCCTTCCACCGCGTCAATGGCCAACTTGCCTACTTTGTCAGGATGCGCTTGGGCGATTTGTTCGATCCCAGTGCCGCCGATGGAGCTGAAAATGAGCGTGGGCTGCCGACGCGCGTCATCGATAATGATGCCCGCATAGAATTCCTGTTTGATTTTGAGCAGCTCTTCCACCAATACTTTTTCTACTTCAAAATTTTTGTGCTTGAGCTTGAAGATTTCCTGTGCTGCAGAGCGGGCGCTTTCGGGATCACTGGCAAACTTTATCCCGCCGATTCCGGCCCGTCCCGTGGTCCACATTTGCGCTTTGATCACAACCGGCGTGTCCAATTCCTTTGCAGCTTCGAAAACGTCATCGGGATTCTCCGCCTCCCGGCCTGCGGGAGTGTGAAGGTTAAATTCCCGCAGCAGTTCTTTCCCCTTGTGTTCATGCAGTCGCGCCAACGGTTCTTCCTTAGTTAAATTACCATTAAGTACATGTCTCTGTTAATTTGAGATTTTCGTCAAAAAGATCGTTTATGTCAGTTGTTTGAAAATCGATTTCGAATATCTGCACAAATTTGCTGGCAATACGATTTTGCAATTCCATCATATCGATTGGGCTGCCCAGCAATTTTTTCATGGAAGTCACCGGTTTGTCCACAATGCCGCAGGGCACAATGTGGCCAAAATACGATAAATCCGTATGGGCATTCAATGCAAATCCGTGCATGGTGATCCAGCGGCTGACCTTCACTCCAATGGCTGCAATTTTAGCGCCGTCCACCCAGACACCGGTCAAGCCTTTTACACGTCCCGCCGCAATGTCGTATTCGCTCAAAGTTTGAATGAGGACTTCCTCGATATCTCTTAAAAAACGGTGCAGATCCAGGTAGTATTTGTGCAAATCTAAAATAGGATACCCGACCAGTTGACCGGGACCGTGATAAGTGATATCACCACCGCGGTCGATGCGAAACACGGAAATGCCCTGCGCGTGCAGAGCTGTCTCATCCGTCAGCAAGTGATTCTCGCCGCCTGCCTTGCCGATGGTGTAAGTGTGTGGATGCTCCGTTAGGATCAGCAAATCCTCCACTCGCCCTTCCAGTCGCGCTTGATGCAGTCGGGTTTGTAAATCCCAGGCTTTTTTATATTCAATTCGACCGGTTTTTACCAGCCTGCCTTGATTCGTCATCAGATGTGTATTGCCTCACCATACGCTTCCCCGGCCGCTTCCATGACGGCTTCGGACAGAGTCGGATGCGCATGTATGGTTTTTAAAATTTCTTCATGGGTGGTTTCCAGGGTTTTCGCCACTCCCAGTTCCGCGATCATGTCGGTGGCTTCCGTACCGATGATGTGCGCCCCCAGCAGCTCGCCGTACTTTTCTTCAAATATCAGCTTGACCAGGCCGTCGGTTTCGCCAACTGCGATGGATTTGCCATTGGCGCGAAACGGAAACCGTCCTACTTTGACAGCATGGCCTTTTTCACGGGCTTTCTCTTCGGTCAGGCCCACGCTGGCCACCTGTGGTTGGCAGTAAGTACAGCTCGGGAAATTGGAATAATCCACCACTTGCGGCGCTAACCCGGCCAACGATTCAACCATATAAATCGCTTCAGCGGAAGCCACGTGTGCCAGAAGCGGTGGACCGTTCACATCGCCAACCGCAAAAACGCCTGCCACATTTGTTTGGAACTTGTCATCGACTTTGACAAACCCTTTTTCGATTTCAACGCCCAAATTCTCCAACCCCAGGCCTTCCACAAATCCTCGAAAACCCACGGCCATCAAAGCCAGGTCGCAATTAATTTCCTTGCTACCACCTTTTTTGTCAGCTATTTTCACCACGACCCCTTTGGCGGAGGTTTGGACGCTTTCCACTTTGGTTTCCGTTAAAATTTCGATACCGCTTTTTTTATAGGACTTCTGCAGGATGTCCACAATTTCCGCATCTTCGAAAGGCAAAATGTGCGGCATCATTTCCACGATAGTGCACTTGACGCCAAATGCGTTGTAAAAATAAGCGAACTCCACCCCGATTGGTCCGCCGCCGATGATGGTGAGCGATTTGGGCAATTCCTCTAAAACCAGCGCTTCCCGACTGGAAATGACTTTCTTTTTGTCGATTTCCACACCGGGCAGGGAGAGCGTGTAACCGCCGGTAGCAATGACAATGTTTTTCGCCTGAATGGTGCGGGAAGATTTATCGTCAGTCAAAATCTCAATTTGGCCTTTTTTTACGATGCGTCCCGTACCCGTTATGTGCTGCACTTTGTTTTTCTTTAACAGAAACTCCACGCCTTTGCTCAACTTTTCCGCTGCCACCCGGCTGCGTTTGATGATTTTTTTCGTATCAAATTGGATATTTTCAGCGCGCAAGCCAAACTTGTCGGCGTTTTGCAGCAAACGGTAGATTTCAGCGCTGCGCAGAAGGGCTTTACTGGGAATGCAGCCCCAATTTAAACAGAGGCCGCCCACCCTTTCTTTTTCAATGACCGCGGACTTCATACCCAGTTGCGCTGCTCGGATGGCAGCCACATAACCGCCCGGCCCACCGCCAATGACCGCTAGATCAAGACTTTCACTATTTTGTGCCATTCAGTATATGTCCTATAATTTGGGTTCCATGATTGCGTGAATTTTCAATGAACACTTTGCTGCTTTCTGCGCCTGCCGTGATTACGCCGGCGATGTAAATGCCGGAAACGTTGGTTTCCAGCGTTTTGGGATCGTGAACCGGTGTACTGCAGTCATCGATTTCAATGCCCAAATCGCTTAGAAACGCTTCATCGGGATGATAGCCGGTCAAAGCAAAAACAAAATCATTCTCGATTTTTTGCGAAGCCGTCTTCCCATTTGCAACCACGATGTGGTCACGATTTATTTCGGTCACAACGGAATTGAACAGCGCGTTTATTTTCTGTTCTTTAACGCGATTTTTTATATCGGGCAAAATCCAATATTTGACGGAGGCGCCAAAATCGCTTCCACGATGAATGAGCGTGACTTGCGCGCCGTGTTTGTACAGAGCCAGCGCCGCTTCCACGGCCGAATTTTTACCGCCAATCACGGCTACCTTCTTCTTATAAAACGGGTGTCCATCGGTGTAGTAATGGCTGACTTTCTCTGAATCTTCTCCACTTATCTGCAGCAAATTTGGGTGGTCATACTGTCCGGTCGCAACCACGACACTTTTAGCTCCATAAGCGGCATGGCGTGATGTTTGGAGCAGAAAGTCGCCTTGTTTGCCAGTAACAGATTCCACTTTTTCGAACAGATTAACCGGTAAGTCAAAGTGTTGCACCACCAGCCGATAGTATTTCAATAAATCAGTCCGTGTGGGTTTGTCGCCGGGAATGATGAAAGGAACGCCGCCTATTTCCAGCAAATCGGCAGTTGAAAATAAGGTCATGTTGGTGGGAAAACGATAAACAGAGTTGACCAGACAACCTTTTTCGATGATCAGGTGAGTTAAATTATGCTTTTTTGACTCTATTGCACAGGCGAGACCCGCTGGTCCGGCGCCTATGATAACGACATCATAAAAATCAGGCCGCGTTTTCAAAAAAAATCTACCCTTTCTTAAGAAATTTCAATTGCATTGAATGAATCGCTTTCGATGGTATTTTGCGCCTGTATATTCGTTGTCTTTAACTCATAATTTCGCGAGGATCGGTAATTGTACCTCTAATGGCGGTTGCTGCAGCGACCGCGGGGCTGGCCAAATAAACCTTTGCCGACGTATGACCATTTCTACCCACAAAATTGCGATTGGTGGTGAAAACCCCCACTTCATTTTCCGCCAGCACGCCCATGTGAGCGCCAAAACAGGCGCCGCAGGTCGGCGGTCCGATGGAAGCACCTGCTTCATGAAAAATCTCAGCCAGACCTTCTTTTATCATTTGCAGATAAATACTCTCTGTGGCGGGCACAACGACCATGCGCAAGCGGTCGTGCACTTTCTTACCTTTCAGAATCTGAGCCGCAATGCGCAAGTCTTCGATTTTACCGTTAGTGCACGAGCCGATATACACCTGATCCACCGCTACTGAATCGGCATCGGCCACGGGCACCACGTTTCCCGGCAGATTGGGCTGGGCCACCATGGGTTGCAAATCGCTCACATCGTATTTGAGGTGCTGGCAATATTGTGCATCCGCATCCGGCTCGAAGAACATCCATTCTTCCTCTGGTTTTTTTGCGCGGTCTCTTAAATAGTCACGGGTCACGTCATCGGCTTTAACCACCCCATTTTTACCGCCGCATTCGATGGTCATGTTGGCGAACACCAATCGGTCGTACATGGACAGATTTTCTATGGTCGGCCCACCGAATTCAAGCGCTTTGTAGGTCCCCCCTTCGATGCCCAAATCACGGCAAACCAGCAGCATCATGTCTTTGCCCGAAACCCACTCGGGGAGTTTTCCCGTAAACGTAATTTTAATGGACTCGGGAATCCGGAACCAGGTTTCGCCCAAAACCCAGGCAGCGGCCATGTCCGTGCTGCCAACTCCCGAAGCAAAGCACCCCAGCGCGCCGTAAGTAGTGCTGTGCGAGTCTGCGCCTAACACCACGTCGCCAGGATGTATCAACCCCTGCTCCGGCAGCAGCTGATGTGAAATGCCCGAGCGGCCTACTTCGTAGTAATATTTGGCATTTTGCTCGCGCGCAAAGGTGCGCATCATTTTTGAAAATTCAGCCGATTTGATATCTTTGGCCGGCACCAGATGATCATGCACCAAGGGCACTTTGTCCGCGTCAAACAGTTTTTCACCACCCATTTCCTTGAACACTTTTATCGTCAATGGCGAAGAAATATCCGTGGCCATGGCGATGTCGATCTTAGCAAAAACTAAATCGCCGGGCTTCACACTCGACACGCCGGCACGGTTGGCCAATATTTTTTCTGTTAAGGTCATTCCCATGGGGTACCTCTATTTTCAGTGCGTAGAGAAAGCGATTTTAATTGTCTGAGTATAGGCAAAATTTTAATAAATTTCAAGCAGTATTTTCAATTAATTAACTGTTTGCTGGGCCATTCATCGGAGGTGCGGTTTTGGACAAACGAGGTCGTTAATTGTGAAATGTTTTTAATGATATCCGCCAATTTCACTTCAGAACTTAGCGTTCTGCAAAATAGGATGTGCAACCGTTCGAGCCTGTGTGAAAAGCAGCATGAGACGGATCTAATCTGAAAAACAAGAATCCCTGGGTTTGACTTTTCACACTGCCTTTTCAGGTTGCCTCAGGCTGTAGCCTAAACATCCTACCACCACCGAGGTCGAAACGAGCGGCACTAAACGCCCCCGGGAACATCCTCCGGCAGGGTCAGTGCTTGCGATATGAAATGCAAATACGGGGCCAGGACTTCATTGCGGTTGGCCGAGGTGCCATCATAGACGAGGGACACGATGGGAATACCGATTTCCGATTCAACCGCTTTGAACAGCGATTCGCTCACCAGTCCGGGACAGCAAAAAATGGGATTGACATGTATGAATAGTTTTAAATCGGGATAGTGTTCGAGCATGCTGTAAATTTTGATCAAATTCTGAGCCGTTTCACCACCGTGCTTGATCGACAGTCCGTGTTTTTTCAAACAATCGAACAGCGAATCGTCATATTTTGGAAACGACTCCCGAAGGATAACATTGGCAATTTGAAAAAGCCGTTTTTCAAATTTTTCGAAAACTTCCAGAAGCAGTTTATCCCGCAGCAGCAATAAATATCGACCATCCTGCCAAAGACTGTGAGTATGCTTAATTGCTAACATTCGCAAAATAAAATTGTATGGCACCGTGACTACTTCGGCGCCGAAATTTTCCAACTCATAGATCAATTTCTGATTGAAGACGTCATTATCACGGACATAAAGATCGCCGATGATGCCCACTTTCGGCCGCGATTCGTAGGAGTTAGCAGCCGGAATCTGTTGAAATTGTGACACGATATTTTTAAACACAGATTCTTTGGATTCGCCGTTTGCAATACAACTATAAAGCCGCTCGCGCGCTTCTTCGATCACCTGGTTCGTTTGTCCAGTTACCAATTCGTGTAGGCGGATTTTGCAGCCTATTCGTCTGATCAAACCACCCAGCAGGTAGCTGCAATACACATCATAAATCACTTCCACGGGAAAATCGCTCAGGTCGAAATCGGCGGCAATGACCTGGACCTTTTCAAAACCGGCGCCAGTCTGCTCGAGCATTTTTTTAGCCATCAAAGGATATTGCGGTAAATTGCACGCTAAACGAGTCAACGTGGCCAAAAAAAGCGCGGTTTCTTCGGGATGCAGATTGTGTTTGTGGATGGTTTCCACAGCCCCCTGCACAATGGAGCTGAGCGGCAGGCATTGACCGTCGTTTAACCGCAGGCTAGACAAAACCGTGGTCGGCGTTTCCTCGATGAGAAGCGGCTGGTAGCCCGCACGCTCAAATGCAGCGCAGATCAAGCTGCAGCTCAATGCGTCGTAGTTGGGGATGAGGATGTGGCTTTTTTTGCTGGGTTCTGTTAACAAAGATGTGGTGACAGCCTCGCATGTCTTAGACCTGCGGCGGTTCGTTTGGTGATTTCGAAACGCCTCTACGGCTGCTTCCACCCGAGTGCCGTACCCTACGTCTGAGCCGTGCTCATCCAACTGTAAAATCAGGTAAGGCTTCTGATGGCCATCCATGATCTCTTTGAAGTAGGTCAGCAAAAAGGAATCGGGTGAACATTTAAATGCGGTCAAATAAACCGGATACAACCCCTCTGTTTGACCAACATACTCCGCGGCCTGTAAAATTTGCTCACCAAATTTCCAGTGATTCCATTTCAGGAATTTTTGTGCCGGGGAATTTTTTGCGATTTCTATTGTTGGCAGCATGTCTTGAAAAAAGGTTAAAATGCCTAATTCATGGAACTTGTTGGGGATGCGTTGATTCATGCCGGAATCCATGGCGAGATAAGGACGGCCTAAAAATACCACCGAAATAGCTTTGGCCAGTTTTTTTTGTTGCAGAAAAATTTCTACAAGCTGTTTCTTTTGTGCACTGAACCAGTGCCGGGCCTGTTTGAAGGCTTCTAATAGATCAGTGGGTGTTTGCAGAAATTTGAGCTCGTCTGGCAAACTTTCGTAAATTTGTTGAACGTTTTGCAACGCGGGTTTTGAAAAATCAATAATTGGTGTGAGGCTCCTTTTTTGCAGGTTTAGTGATGGAATATTTTGCACCAGCGCCACCGCATACGTCGAGTAATAACAGTACGATTTGGCTTCGGCGCCTTCCCCATCGTCAAACATTTGCGGTAAAAACACATAATCAGCTCGTTCAATGAGACTGTGCACGTGACCGTGCCAGTAAGAGATGGGGGCGCAAAATTCAGCTCCGGAAATTTCTTTGCCTTTTTCAAGCAAGCCGCTCTTGGCCGCAGAAGTCACCACTTTATAGCCCAATTTTCTAAAAAATATCTTCCAGAATGGTAAGTATTCGTGCAGATAGAGGGTATTGGGGATGGCAATCGTAAACGGCTTTTTGGTATTTATCCCCTGTAACTCTTCCTGGTTGAATGAAAAAATCTTGTGCCGCAAATTCAAAAAATTGAGCTCTAAATTCTGTTTTAATTTTTCCAATGAAATGTCTAACTCAAAATCCCGAAGCTCGCTAAATAAGGATTTGGGTTTTTTATCGGACTCCGCAGCGAGATGGCTGACCGGCCGTTTTGCGGGATTAAATATTTTTCGACGGTTACTCAACAGATCAAAGCCGGATTTGTTCAAGGATCTCGGCTTATTATCGAATTCATCCCGACCGCATAAAAAGCCCCAGGTGGTGGTTTCGCCTGCAATTTCGATGCGCTTCAGTTTGCAGACATTTTTGCATCCGTCACAAATCTCTTCTGTGACTCTGGGCGTGGATTTATAAAAATCAATGCCGCGAAAGCTTGATCTGGAAATCCCTTTTTCATGCAAAATCAAACACACCCCTAGTGCGCCCGTGAGGTGGCAATATTTGGACACAAAAATAGGACGCTTGAGTTTTTGCTCGAAAGCCGATACCAGGGCATGATTTTTCGCCGTAGCTCCTTGAAAGCAAATAACCTGGCCAATTTTGTTCAGATGCGCCACTTTCGAAAGATAATTGTCCCGAACCGAATGCAGGGCTGCGGCCAGCAGTTCATTTTTGGAATAATCCTGCGTCAGGTAGTGATTCAAATCGCGTTCCATGAACACCGTACAGCGATCGCTGGTGAGGGGTGAAGGCGCATTCATGGCGCGTCGGGCATATTCATCCAGCGGCACCTGCAACCGCTTAGCCTGCTCTTCGATAAAACTGCCGGTTCCTGCTGCACAAACATAGTTCATCACTGAGAAAGTTACCTGGCCATGATGCATCACCGTGAATTTTGAATCCTGCCCGCCAATTTCGATGATGGTATCGATTTCGGGATTTAAAGCGTAAGCTGCTCGCGCATGAGCGGTAATTTCGTCCACCGCTAAATCGGTTTTCAGCACTTTTTGCACGAATTTCCTTCCCGAACCTGTGGTGCCTGTACCCACCACTTCAAATCGAACCTTGTGCGGCTTTTCGAGAGATTTCAGTGCTTTCAGCAAACGCTGTGTGGCTTGAATGGGCTGCCCCAGAGTGCGTGTGTAAAGGCCAATTAAGATATTTTGCGTATCGGAAAAGGCTTCCATCACAACGGCTTTGGTGCTGGTGGAGCCGATGTCGATTCCAAGATACACAGGCGTTTTGCTGTGAGATGCGGGCAGATGATAGAGATCGATTTCCACGTTTTCTGACACAAAATACGGATGGTCGTGAAAATCCGGCATTTTCGACATGCGCGTGGAAAGCGGTTGGAAAAAATATTGTTTCTTTTGTGTCTGCTGATTTAAAAGGCTTTCCGTGGTGAATGGCGTGGTTTGAATTTGTGCATCCCGATGATTTAAGGCGAAAAGTGCGCAACCCAGTGCGCCTGTCAAAACCGCCTTGTCAGGAATCTCGATTTCGCAGCCGATGATTTCCGATAGATAGTGCATGACCTTGCGATTTTTACTGACACCGCCAACCACCACCACCGGTATCTGCAGCCTGACGCCTTTTACCAGGGTGTCGGCGATGTTGTGCGCCAGACCTTTACACAGGCCGGCACATATAGCTTCGATGGAAAAACCCTGCTGCTGGCAGTGCACAAGATCGGTTTTGGCAAACACGGCACAGCGAGTGGCAATTTTTGGTGGTTCGCCGGCATAAGCTTCTGCGTATTGACTGAGCACGGAGCTATTCGCAAGACCCAGCCGTTCCGCCTGCTGATCCAGAAAGGCACCGGTGCCGGCTGCACAGGAAGAATTGGATATGTATTTTTGGTACTGATTTTTTTCATTAAACAAAAACAAACCAAAGCTTTCCCCGCCGATTACAAAAGCGCTGCCTACGTCTTTTTTCTGAAAGCAAACGCCTTCGATTAAAGCCACCTGTTCATTGACGCTTTCACCTGTGGCAAAAAAATCACTGGCCTTGTGATTATAAGCCACTTGCGAGATGTGCCTCAAATCGATGCCGGCAAGCAGTTCTTTTAAGGCTGTTAAGACGTTTCCGCGGTGGAAGACATAATCGCTTTGAACGATTTGTTTTTTTGGATCGATGACAACATAGCTAATTGAAACGGAACCGATGTCGATTCCCAGCACCAGACCATCCTTCTGAAAACGCAACATAATTCCTCAACCTCCTGATGAATTTACTCAATCGGTATAATTCAAATAAATTGAGTCACTCTAAAATCCACTTCAACCTGAAATGTCTGCCAAAACGGTCAGTATGAGAGTGATCAGCAAGCATCCATGAAATTTAGTCCGATTTACTACAATAAACTTCTCGTATTGCCTTGTGTTCCAAATTAGCAAATTAAAACGGTTTTGTGGTGGCTAAAAAAGCCGCTAAAACCCCTAAAACGATGAAGGTGATCCACAATAGATTTGACCATTCGGGTTTGCGTTTGTTTACCGCGAGCAATCCACCTAAAATTACCCAGATGGTTATTTTCACGATCACCCAGCCCTGCAGGGGAATACCTGATTTGGCAAACAAGCCGAAACCCGCCACAAAAACCAGAATCATCCCCACCCCGTTGCTGATGGCGGTCAACCGTTTCAGGCCGGCGCTTTGCGCCGCAAAATTTCTGACGATCACCCCGCCGAGGGACATGAACAAAATGAGTATTCCGGAAAGATGCATGACTTTATAAAAATTATAGGACATTATGAACTCCTGTATTTTTTATTTAGAATTGAGAGTTAACTTTTACACGGTTACACCGTAATCGAAATTGATAATTTGAAAACCAGAAATGCTGGATGTGCACGATTTTCGTTTTTCGAATTCCGATTTCATTTCAGAATATGGATTTTTGTTTGTGTTTACAGGTTGTTAAAGGCTGTCTCACCAGGGTGAACGTATCGGGCTCAAACGGCGCCGGGGTTTTGAACTGCACCCCGCCATGCGCCGCGTCAACCGCCGCTCCATTTGCCCGGAAAATCGCCTCTACTTTCATTTTAACTGATTTTGTGGGTGAGATCCATTCCAGCCACTCCCCTACCTCCACCCTGTTCTTGAAGTCCACTAACGCCTGGCCCGTAATTGCATCGTAATCCTGTACCACTCCGGCAAAACGATGCGTAAGCGGCAGGGAGTCCCCGTCGTCAAAATTCTCCCCGTATTCCTGAGGTTTGCGCATCATAAAACCGGTCATGAGCGTGCGATTGGAGGTGCTGAACAGCTCCTGCAAATTTGTTCGATCAAATGGACGCTCATTCACCAAATCATCGATGGCTCGGCGATAGGCTCGCGCCACGATGGCGACGTAATAAATCGATTTACTGCGTCCCTCCACTTTAAAACTTCCAATGCCGGCGTTGTGCAACTCCTTCAAAAGTTCGATGGCACACAGGTCTTTTGAATTCATCAAATAGGTACCGTATTCGTCCTCGTCGATTTCAAATTGCTCTTCGATGAATTGCTTTTCAACGCGCTTGGCTTCCTTCAAAAAATAGCTGGCGACAAGAGGTTTGTAATTCTCGGAAGGCGCAGCGGTTCTTTCCATTTCCAGCAGGCTTTGCCGATCCAGCGCCATGGAATATTCCCAGCGGCAGGAATTGGTGCAGGTACCCTGATTCGCATCTCGGTGATTCAGGTAGTTGGAAATTAAGCACCTTCCCGAATAAGCGATGCAAATCGAGCCGTGAACAAAGGATTCCAATTCGATGTCTGGCACCTTTTCATGCATGGTAACCATTTCTTTGATGGAGAGCTCTCTGGGCAGGATGATACGTTTAACCCCCAGGTCGCGCCAGAATGCCACCGTGGCCCAGTTGGTGGCGTTGGCTTGCGTGGAAAGATGAATGACGCTCTCTGGCCGTAATTTCAACGATTGGTGGATTAAACCCGGATCGGTCATGATAAAACCGTCGGGCTGCAAATCGGACATGGCCTGGAAGGTGTACAGAAACTTGTCCACTTTGAGGTTGTGGGCATAAATGTTCATGGTGAGATAAATGCGTTTGCCCAGTCGATGCGTGAATTCGATGGCGTCTTGGATGGTGTCTTGTGTGAAATCATTTTCACGTGCACGCAGTGAAAAGATCGGTACCCCCGCATACACCGCGTCCGCTCCGTAGGAAAAGGCAAATTTGAGTTTTTCGAAATTGCCAGCGGGCATGAGCAGTTCAGGTGGCAGATTTTCAACAGTCATGATTGCTTCTCTATATTTTATCTGCTTGAGTATCTTATCATTTGGTGCGAAAGTCGGGTTAATGATAATTCATTCTAACCTCAAATGCAATAAAAAATATTCAAATGTCTTGTACAAAGCACTCCTGCAAAAAACCGCATCCAAACCGGGTGTTCCTGCTATTCAATCTGCGTTAAATGCATGATTGTAATGTTTCTCAAGTCCACCACAGCTAAATGTCATTCTGGGAGATTTTTTGTATAACCAGCGCCTTATGTCAAATAAATTAAAAGTCCGCCAGAATAAGGATGGAGTGTGACTTTTCACACAGTCAGTGAAGTGCGTCCACCCCCATGAAAACAATTTTTTATTGAGTATGCAAATTAAATGCTGCAAAAAGGTAGGCTCATTTCGACGGCCAGACCTGACTTTTCACACGCTGCAGCGGTTGTCGGGTACGACTCATACGAAAGGCCTCTCGGGTTGTCAGGTCAAATCGATCGCCTGGCGCCAAAAAATAAAAGCGGCCGCCAGAATCGAGCATGCGGTTGTGATCATAGATGGCCACATAACTCTGACCGATGACTTCGAATTGATCCCTTTGAACCACAATGGCCGTATCTTCATCCAAACCAATTCCCAGCAGCTCGGGATGCGCCTGGATGATTTCGATCAAGTCAAACTGGCGGTTGCGTTTCAGCAGATGCTGATCCACCGCCGTCATCTTTAAAAATCCCAACCCTTTTTCATGGTCCCCCATCATGACGGTGTTGGTTTTGGTGTCTCCCCGTGCCAGAAACGAGCCCTGAATGGTGGCGCCGGCCGAGGTGCCACCGATGACCCCGCCGCGTTCCAGCAAATCCCACAATGCCTCGTGAACTTTGGTATTGAGATACGCATCGGCTAAGCGCCACTGCCGGCCGCCGGCAAACCAGACGCCTCTGGCCGTCGTCAGTGGTTTGACGAATTCTTCGGTGTCGGCTACCTCGGGATCATAGGTGTGCAGAACCGTGAGATTGGTGGCGCCGGCTTCTTTAAATTGCCGCAGCCCACGCCAGTACGGATCATAGCGCTCGCCGCCACCGGCCGTTGGAATGACAACAATGGGCACATCCGCACCGCCAGCGAGATCTAAAAAGCGCTTAACGATGGACTGATCTCTCAAGCCACCGCCTACGAGTACAAGCGCCCCGTTGGCCGGACCGATCTCTTGCGCTGGTAGATGGTTTGTAAAACCTACTACCAAAAACCACCATAAAATAAATTTGACTTTGGAGACTTTTTGAGTCATGCCTTTTCCTCCCTAAAATAATATGTGGACGATATGTATTTAAAAAAGCAACAGGTGTGGTAAATACTTTTTCAAAATCGAATTCTAATGCGGAATCCCTTGTATTCAATTTTGCTTTTTGCGCGAACGGACGCCGGCTTCTTCGAGACTCTTCTTCACCACTTTGCGAATGGAGTCGGCATCGATGTACGGTATTTGTTTCAGGTGTTCCAGGTTTTTCAACGCTTCCAATCCTTCCAGCGATTCCAAGAATTGCGTATCTTTGAGCTCATTTAAAGACTCCTGCATGGATTCCAGCTGCTGTCTCAGTTCAGTCATTTCCCGCTCAAGCTCCTCCGACAGATTTTCATGCCAGTGTAACAGCCGTTCTTTTTCCAATGCTTTCATCTCTTCTCGGACCTGCTGAAATTCCTTTTCCTCCATGAACGGCCGCAAACGGGTATCCAAGGCGAGATTCAAACCGTTTTTGACACGAAATCGAATTTTCCTGGCCAGCTCTCGGCGATTGAAAGCCTGTTCGCGCATGGCTCGGTGCATGTGCTCGTTGAATTCGAACATGGCTTTTACGCGCTTGCCCAGGTGTTGCCAGCGCTCAGGGGCAGTAGGCGGAATTTGAAAAGATCGTTCCTCGCCGGGTACGAGTGGCGGTGCCGGCGGCATACCCGCCCGTGGCACCATCATGGCCGAGCGCAAAACCGCTTCTGCTTGCTCCGGCGTGAGGCTGGAATCCGAGTTGCTCACGTTGAGAATGTTGGCCGCCACCGTCTCGATCTGTTCGGGCGCAAGCTCGCCTTCCACGGCCCGCTGTTTGAAGCCTTCGTACATCTCGCTGAGTTTATCTTTTCCTTCGCCTTCCGGCACCATGGCTAACAGTTTTTCGCCCATCAAATTCAGTGAATATTCCAGTACGTTTTGCTGTACTTCCTTTTCTGCATAAAAAGCCAGATAGATGCCAGCCGCAATGATCAGTACCGAGAAAAAGTACGCGATTTTACGCAAACCTGCCCACATCTTAATCCCTCCTGCTATGTGATGGTGTATGGCTATTCCACTTATTGGAAGAACAAAAGTTTCATGGCAAAATAGAATAAGAATATGACGAATCAGACTTGAGATTTTTGTTAAGAATGACTAAAACAGAACCTTTAACTTGAAACTGGAATCATCAAACTTGAAACTTCAAACTTATCCATGATTCACATTCTCCAACAGCAAATAAAACAAGAAAATGAGTAAAAAGAATGTGCACACCGCCACGATGGCCAGATTTAACCATTTGATTTTGATGCTGATGAGTAATTCCTTCCCTTGTTTATCGTACTGAAAATGGACCAGGGCCAGTAAATTCAGAACCACTGCTAAAGCGGGTCCGCCCAGCAGCAGAAACCGAATGAGCCAGCTCAAGATGGAGGTGTCGCTGTCCGGATCGAGGTTCACCAGCCACTCATAAAAAACGGTAAAAATGCTGGAATGCCAATTCAGATAGTATTTGAACAAAATCCCCATGAGAAATAAAAACGGCGTGACGATAAGCAACACGCCAAATGCCGCTGATTTACGCGTGTTGAGCAAGGTCAGTTTGAGCTGTTTTTTGTGTATCTCACTGGTGACTGCCGGCACATTTAATTTTTCCATTTTATCCATAAATTCATTCTTTTCCATTTTTTTGTCCAATAAAATTAATAATTGAACACCGAAGGTCGCCGAGGCTCACTGAACAGTATTAAATTCAAAATGAACTATTTCAAATCATTCCTTATTTTGATTCATTCTCTTAAAGAAATTGATTTCATTCGGTGAATATCGGAGTCCTTCAGTGTTTAGCACTAACTCTACAATGAAGAAAATCGCAAATGGTTGCACTGAATTACAAAAGATGCCTGAGCTTTTCTAAGCCTCGTGATAAAAGCGATTTCACGGTCCCTTCTTTTTTGTGGAGAATTTCGGCGATCTCCCGGATACGCATCCCTTCGAAATTTTTCAGGGAAATGACTTCCTGATATTTTAATGGCAAATATTTGAGCTTTGAATGAATGGTTAAAAAATCCTGGTGCTGCTGCAATTGCCGTTCCGCGGCTTTTTTCTCTTCTTCGGTAGTTTGCGGATCCAACGGATTGAATCCGTATTCATCTATCAACTTCTGAAGAGACTGCGGTCGGTATCGCTTCTTTCTGAAATACGCATTGATTTCGTTGGTGGCGATGCGGTAAAACCAGGAAGAGATGGAAATGCCCTGCCAGCGGAATTTCCAGAGATGGGTGTACGATTTGAAAAACACTTCTGATGTGATGTCTTTGGCCGCCTCGAAATCGAGTACTCTTTTGTGCACATAACCAAAAATCTTTGGGTAATAATGGTCAAACAGAACGCCAAAAGCTTCGGGATCGCTTCGGGCTTTTTTGACGAGTTGTTTTTCTTCGGCCAGGGTCATGGAATATACAATGCCGGGACGGGGAAATGGTTGCAGGGAATTACGGCACACTGGGAAAAAAACGGACTACAGAATTAATTTTCGAATGAATATAAATTTACACCCAATTTGATTAAACGAACATTTTCTTCCACATCGAAAGTAAGTATCTTTTTGCCCTTTGCGAGATTCTGAGAAATCAGTGTTTGCAGTTTGCCATTTGGTGAGGCGTAGGCCACAAATAGCTCATCCGCTAATTCGGCCATGAATTCGTTTCTTCTTGTAGCTGTTTCCGTGGTGATTCTCTTGACCGACTTATCAAAGGGCGTAACCACAAGCAAACGTTTTTCCTCTATAGCTTGTTCAATCTCGGGTTCGATTTTGCTTTTCAGGCCTCTGGCTAAAACGAGGATAATAGGCTGCTGGCCTTTTAGCAAATAGTGCAAAACATCCTTCTCAATTTTTGAATGGAAGCCGGAGATTACGCAATTACCGCCCTCCCTTTGTGCAATGGCCCAATCGTAGGATTTTAAAACGATGCTGGCCGGGCACTTTTGTGAGCAGAGAAAAGCTGTCGTATATTCATCTAAAAGCGCTTTATTACCGATACTAAAAAAATCACCAACGGTAGAAAATGCTTGCATTTTGAAACTTTTTCGGTTATATTATTTTCAAATAAGAAAAGGACTGGGGTGTCCCCGGTCGGTAATAAGCCCTGACACAAGTCGGGGCTTTTACTTTTTAGGGGAAAATCTTCAAACCATATCGCTTGTTCCTCTTTAAATAGA
Source organism: bacterium (assembly GCA_046757025.1). Classification (GTDB taxonomy): domain Bacteria; phylum Zhuqueibacterota; class Zhuqueibacteria; order Oceanimicrobiales; family Oceanimicrobiaceae; genus JBHHXN01. Next base: position 837 of record JBHHXN010000039.1, on the reverse strand, counting down.
ATTTCGGTGCCAGTACATCGAATGCTGGATTCGCCCTCTTTTTATCAATTACATACCGAGCAATCGGATAGGCGATCAAGTCTGCTAATTGCAAGCCATTGATGTTATCTTTCTTATCCCGAAAAGAAATCTTCATTCCATATCGTTTCATTCTTTCTGCAGAAACATAGTACGTGCCCCGCGCCATGAGTTGGTGAAAATGGGCTTCCAGTTGGCGGTCTTCTTTTTTACCTCGTTTTTCGATTATGATTTCGAGCTCAGGCTTTCCAGAGAGGGCATCATCGAGATAGAACACAGTCCTTTCCACAATAAAAGACAAAGCAATTTCATAGACGTCTTCATTGAGTTTGCCATAGCGTTTTATATATCGCTCCTTTTGAATGGCCGAAGCAATGATGGTATAGGTTGATTCCGCAACCAACTTATCGATGTCATCATAAAACTTTCGTTTGAGTTCGAGATCGAAGAGAATCTTAAACTCCTTTTCACATTTGCGAATGTCACGCGAATGAAAAAGAACCTTCTTCGCACCCCAATATCTTTGTTTGAGGCGGTTCATTTCATTTTGGATGTCCCCGTAGTTTGAAGCTGAAACAACGATGCCGCACAAAACAAAAACTGGAAAATTATAATCAATGGTGGACAAGCCATGGTCGCCTGATTCATCCAAAAAGAGATAATATTTCATTACGATTCGTGTTATGTTTGCCGGTTCTTTTTCAGGAATTAACCTGTCTCCAGCTTTTTGCCCATGCCCCCGAATCAAACGTTCGGTTGTCATGCCCGTATGTTTAAACGGGCATCCAGAGTTGCACCGAGTTCTGGATTCCCGATTAC
>JBHHXN010000038.1:0-36168 GCA_046757025.1 bacterium | reverse complement strand
GACCACAACAAAGCAAGTCATTTAAACATTTGCGGCTCCGCCGCGCTAGGAAAAATAGCCAAATTTTTTCAACAGCTCTTCGTTCTGTCGCCATTTCTCCATGACTTTGACCCAGAGCTCTAGAAAGACCGAGCGCCCCAAAATCGTTTCCATCGCTTCCCTGGCTGCCTGCCCCAGCTTTTTCAACGATTCCCCTTTTTTGCCAATCAAGATACCTTTTTGACTTGATTTTTCAACATAAATAACGGCTTTAATGAAATCCTTTTTGCCCGCATGTTCGTTAAATTCCTCTATTTCAACCGTGGTGGCATACGGAATTTCTTCGCCATAGCGCTGGAAGATTTTTTCACGAATGATCTCGGAAGCGATAAACCTCTCAGGGTGATCAACTACTTGATCCTGCGAATAAAAGGGTAAGCCCTCGGGTAAGTTGTTCAAAATTTCGCGGGTCAAAATATCCAAACCATCCCTTTTTAAAGCCGAAACAGGCAAGATGTTTTTGATGCCGGCAAAGTCCTTGTAAAAATCCATCAACGGAAGAACGTCTGTTCTATTGACTTTATCGACTTTGTTGATAACCAAAAGAATCGTGGAATTGATTTGCGCGATTTCCTTTAAGAGCTGCACGTCCTTTGGGTCCGCTACCCTGGCCGCTTCTACCATATAAAGGAGCAGATCCGCATCTTTTAAGGATCGGTATGCCGCTTGTAACATGGCGCGATGTAGTTGATTTTTGGGAGTTAGCAAGCCGGGGGTGTCGAAAAATATGACCTGGTAATTCGGTCCATTTAAAATCCCTCGAATTTGATGTCTGGTGGTCTGTTTCTTTCTCGTGACAGCGGAAACCTTAAAATTGAGAAGATGATTCAACAAGGTGGACTTACCGACATTTGGACACCCCACAATCGCCACGTACCCGGCTTTAAAGGTTTGATTTATTTTTTCAATCAATGTTTTCTTTTGAGTAAAAATATTTTTGAGTTTCGGAAGCGATGACTTTTGATAGAAAAATGAGTCCAATTAAATTTGGCAGCGCCATCAGGCCGTTAAAAACATCGGCAATGCTCCAGACCAGCTCTAATTTCGCTACGGCGCCAATGCCTACAAACACGCAGAATACTATCCGGTACGGTTTCACCGTTTTACCGCCAAATAAATATTCCAGGGACTTTTCACCATAATAACTCCAACCCAAAATCGTGGAGTAGGCGAAAAAAATCAATCCCATCGCCACGATAACTCCGCCCCATCCACCCGGCAGTCCTGCACTAAAAGCCGCGGTGGTGAGTCTGGCACCGGTTTCGCCGTTGTCCCAAACACCGGTCGAAAGGATGACAAAACCCGTAAATGAACAAACCACGATGGTATCGATAAACGTTTGTGTCATCGAAACCAGGGCTTGAGTGACCGGATTTTTTGTTTGGGCGGCAGCGGCGGCAATGGGTGAGCTGCCCAAACCGCTTTCGTTGGAAAACACCCCTCGCGCCACGCCCCAGCGAACGGTCTGCATGACGATGGCTCCAGCAAAGCCGCCACTGGCTGCGGTTGGCGAAAAGGCGCTTTTAAAAACCAGCGCAATCGTATCGGGAATGGCGGCATAATTGTTGATCAGAATCACGATGGCGGCTGCCACGTAAAACACGATCATAAACGGCACAAAAACCTGCGTAACCCGGGCAATACTCTTGATTCCGCCCAGAATGACCATGGCCGTGGCTAAAGCCAAAATCACTCCAGTAACCCAGAACGGTACTCCGAAGTTCGAGTGCACCGCTTCGGCCACGGAGTTGGATTGCACCATGTTGCCAATGCCAAAGGCCGAGATGGCGGCAAAAATGGCGAACAAGGCCCCAAGCCAGCGCCATCCGAGACCTTTTGAAATATAGTACATGGGCCCACCGCTCATGGCGCCAAACTCATCGGCTTCACGATACTTCACCGCCAAAACCGCTTCTGCATATTTGGTGGCCATGCCGAAAAGACCCGTCACCCACATCCAAAACAAGGCGCCGGGACCGCCGAGCGTGATGGCCGTGGCTACACCGGCGATATTTCCGGTACCCACGGTTGCGGCCAGCGCCGTCATCAACGCCTGAAAATGCGTGATATCCCCTTCCGAACTTTCTTTCTCTTTGCGCTTGATCAGCGCTAAATGGAGCGAGTGCATCAGCCCGCGAAATTGCAGACCGCGCAAAAGAATCGTCAAAAAGATACCGGTGCCGACCAACAGAATGAGCATGGGGGGACCCCAAACGAGGTTGCTCAAATCACCAAAAAAATCACTCAGCAATAGTTCCAAGTTCTCCCTCCGTTTTTAAATGGAATTTCGCATTCTGCAAAATAGGGTGTTCAAGCTTTAGACCCGCCTGAAAACGCGATATATCTGCCAAAAACCCCCTGTGCGCCATTACGGTCATTTCCCACCGTGATGAGCCCCTCAATTCAGGAATTAGTACGCTTTTGCCGCGATCACCCGTTCCTTTGATTCTCCACCGCACAACAGACAAACGCCTTTTTCCGGCTGGTTATTTAATGGAATACAACGAATGGTCGCCCGGGTCTCATCCTGCAGTCGATCTTCGCAGGTGCGGCTACCACACCAGTGAATTAAAAAAAAGCCGCCCGATTCGGCAATTTCTTTTTGAAACTGCGGGTAGTCGTCACAAAAATGGGTATTTTCCTCTCGGAACGCTCGCGCCTTTTCAAACAGGTCTTGCTGAATTTTGGGCAGCAACGCCTTCAGGGTGGTTTGAAGATCGTCCAAATTCACATTCATTTTTTCACCGGTATCCCGCCGAACCACGATGGCTTGCTCGTTTTGCAAATCTTTCGGCCCGATTTCAATTCTGACCGGGATGCCCTGCTGCTCCCATTCATTGAATTTCCATCCCGGACGATAGTTTTCACGGTCGTCCAAAACAAAGGAAAAGTCGTGAGACCAATTCATTGAAATTGCCGAAAATTTGGCTAAAATAGCTTGTTTCTCTTCATCGTTTTTCCAGATGGGGATGACCACCACCTGCGTGGGAGCGAGGTTGGGAGGCAAAACCAGTCCGCGGTCGTCGCTGTGCGCCATGATCAGCGCTCCCACTAATCGGGTAGAAACGCCCCAGCTTGTGGCCCAGACAAATTTCAATTCGCCTTTTTCATCTTGATATCGAACATCAAAAGCTTTAGCAAAATTCTGGCCGAGGTTGTGGGACGTACCGGCTTGCAGGGCGCGTTTATCCTGCATCATGCCCTCGATAGAATAAGTTCGGACTGCGCCGGCAAACCGCTCTTTGTCCGTTTTTAAACCGGCAATAACCGGCAGCGCTAGATAATTTTCTGCAAAAGTGCGGTAAATTTCCAGCATTTGCACGGTTTCTTCCTGCGCTTCTTTTTCCGAAGCGTGGGCAGTGTGCCCTTCCTGCCACAAAAATTCCATGGTGCGTAAAAACAGACGCGTACGCATTTCCCAGCGTACCACGTTTGCCCACTGATTGATCAACAAGGGCAAATCTCGATAAGATTGAATCCAATTTTTGTACATCGCCCAGATGATGGTTTCGGAGGTCGGTCTGATAACCAGCGCTTCCTCCAATTTTTTGCCGCCACCCTGGGTGACCACCGCACACTCTGGCGCAAACCCTTCCACATGCTCGGCTTCTTTCTTAATGAAACTTTCAGGAATGAACAGCGGAAAATACGCATTTCTGTGGCCGGTGTCTTTAAACATTTTATCTAGTACGGCTTGCATTTTTTCCCATATCGCATAGCCGTTGGGACGAATAACCATACATCCTTTCACTGGCGAATAATCCGCTAATTTCGCCATGGAAATCACATCTAAATACCATCTTGCATAATCATCTGATCTTTTGGTTATCCCTTTTGACATTTTACTCGTTACCTATATTTCGATTCATAACAAAAACCCCTATAAAAATAGGGGTTTTTACAAACAGTTTCAACTATTTAAATTATTTAAATCAATCTAAATCCTGGTCTTTAAATTTTCCCTTTTTCCTGATTTTCTTTTTATTCCGAAATCTCAATTCCTCATCCCTTTCTTCAAAATACTTTTGCCAGTATCGCAGCTCATCTGAAACGTTCTCCTCTTCGTCATCTTCACTCAGGTGAAAAAAATCACCTTCGCTATCCCGTTCAGAAGAGTTGATATCTTTAGAGTCCTCTTCTTCGTGCAAATGTTTATCGTCACTACTCAAGACTAATAAAAGATAAAGTGATATTTGATGGGGATATTAAAACAAGTAAATCATCGGGAAAAGTAGAAGAATTTACTTAATGACAAAAAATATAGCTATTTAAATCAAATTAGTCAAGAATTTTCTTCACATCGAGTAAAATGAAAGGAAGGATTATTTAGCGTTTAGCGCCCAACATCGATAACTTTTTTCAGGACGGCACTTGGCATTTAGCTTTTGGCCATTGGCATATAAATTTTTGGTACTTACTTTGAGACTATCATTTCAGCCGGTCGGCCTGTCTGCATCTGCCTATGCCGGCAGGGCAGACTGGTGCAACGCACAGGCAGATGAGTTACAAAACCATTTTAGCTGATTGTGTTTTATTAGCTAACAGGCAAAGGCTAATAGCGAATCGCACAATTCAGGTTTGAGAAAGTCGAAGGGGTCTTCACCAACGGCCAATTTAATAATTCAAATTTTGTTTTCACTGGAAGCAGAAAAAGGAACGTTTTGAAACCGGAGTAGATTTTTTGTCTTATGGCTGGGGGGACATCAATTCAACCAACAAATTCACAGAACGAGTTCGATTTAAGGTCACTTCTTTTGCCCACATTTCAAATCCTTGACTTTGCACCTTGATTAAATATGCCACGCGTGGTTTGAGTTCTGGAATCGTAAGAATCCCGTTCCTGTTGGTTTTGCCAATAAATTGACCATTAATGTAAACATCTGCCGTCTGGGGAACCTGTCGACGTCGAACGATGATATTCAATTTCACCGTTCTAACCCGGCTGGCCGGCAAATTCCCCCGGGGGTTCGATTTTAAATTACCGCCGTTGGTTTCAGTTGGAAGCAGCCTTCCAGACGTTTCTTGCTTCACGAAAGGTTTCGAGGCCATTTCATCGCTTTTTTTCAAACGCGGGTCTATTAAACCATCCTTCGTCTGTGTTGTGGATTTAAATTCTGGTATTTTATTTTCCGAAGCCGCCTTGGCCGGAGAGCTAAGTTTATTTGATTTGGCTGGATTACGCTTCTGCACGACGTTATTTTGTTTTTCACCTAAAGAAATAGTCTGATTTGTCTGGGGTGTTTTAAAGGATTGAATGAGGCGATACATGCGGCTGCGTTTGAAGTTTGGAAATTTGGTTGTCCAGTTAAAATCAAAAGCAAAGAAAACCAGGATAAAGATAATGAACAACGGGATGAATGTCAGCAGCAGTATTTTCAGCGTCAACAACAAATTGCTGCGATTCAAAGGCGCGCGATACAAATTTAATGTTTGCGTGGTAGCAAACTCCTCTGTTTGCGTGGCCGTGTCTTCCATAAAATTATGATCATTTGCAAACGATAAAAAGGGATCTTCCGCTGCGTAATCATCCACTGGCGATTCTGCAGAAACGCCGGTCTCCGAGTGCGCGACCGGCGGGACATACTCATTAGGTGTGCTGAATTCACTGTCGCTGGTTAGACTGGAAGTCGAATTTGAATTGAAAGTATCCGCCGCAGGTGACGGTGCACTGTCTTCAGAAACAGATTGGGCGGGTAACTTGTCAGCAGATTCCTCGGGATGGGAATCGGCCGGGTTTTCAACCGGCGCCTCAACGGTTGCCGTAATTTCAGAGTTCGATTTTTCTTCAGGTTCATCATCCCGAACATTTTCCCCGGTTGATGGTGTAAATGACTCACTTGAATGGCTATTGGACGGTTCGGTGGAACGGGATGTCAACGCTTCGACCTGTGCGGGTGTCTCATCAAGAGAGGTCCTTTGGGCGCTCACAAGGTTTTCCTGCGCAACGGCTTCCTTTTCAGAAGTAGCCTGCACAGCCGGTTCATTATCATCAAATTGAAACGCCGGCTCCACTTTTTCCTGGTGATTCAAAATATTTTGTTTTGCGTTTTCAATGATCTCATTGTCGGTTGTCAGCAAAACATCAAACTCTTCATTTTGATCGGAAAAAATTTCCGGTGAATCTACCGTTTCAGTGGAAATCGCCCTTTCGTTTTTCTCTTTGGATGAATCGAAAGGTTTTTCAGCGGTTTCATTCACAAACTCTTCATCAACTGATTTCAGGTCCTTTTCAACCTCGTTTGAATTGAGACTTGTCCGTTCGGAATTGGCTGACAAAGTATTTTTTATGAGATCTTGTTTCTGTTCAATGAATTCGGCTTCCGGCAGCGTGTCATTCTGTGCCAATTCATTTTTAAGCTCAATATCAACCGAAGGAGGTATTGGGATATATAATTTGTTCTGAGTTACGGGTTTGCTGCTGGAATTTGGTTCTTCGTCAATGAGCTCAGCTGACACCGGAGTAATGCTGGCAAGCAAAGCGGCTTTCATTTCGTAAATTTTATCGATCATCTGGCTGATATTTTGAAACCGCTTTTCAACATCCGCTTCTAACATCTCGAAAATCAAATCATCAAAAAAATCTGGTATTTCCAGCCGATGCAGACTCGGTGGAACCATCGACAGCGGACTGGACTGCAACGACGCCTCAAAATGATCGGTCGCCTGCCATGGTACATCCCCAACAACCATCTGATAAAACAAAACTCCCAAAGAAAATATATCACTTCGGCGATCTGCAACGGACAGGCCAGCAAGGGTTTCAGGCGAGAAATAGGTGTGCATATTTGACTTTATTTTTTTTGAAATCAGTAATCGCAAAAAATCCTGAAAACCAAAATCGCTGATTCTGATCGTCTTGCAATCGCTGTCAACAAAAATATTCTGAGGAGTCAAAAACCCATGTACCATGCCCTCGATATGAAAATTTCTCAAAATTCGAGCCGCGTTCTCAATAAATTCCAGTGCCTCGTTTAGATCAAACACTTCGTTATTGCCAAGCAATTTTTCAAGCGGCAGAAGGTCGTAATATTTATAAATCACATAATGTCTATTTTCCCGTTGACCATGTTCCAGAGCACGTATTTGATTTTGCCCCGTAATTGAACCGCAATTCTCGGCGCATTTATGAAAAGCCGCCACCAGTTCCTTGTCTTGACTATACTTTTCATGTAAGACCTTTATGCTCACGGTTTTGGTAGAATCCCTGACGCTGCCCATAAACCAGCTTCCAATGAGATCCTCATAAAGTCTATTTGAAATTTGGTACTCTTTTAAATACATACGAGTAACACAGTTTGAAATGACGAAAATTGTGGGTAATATTTATACAACAATTTTACATTTTACTAATTAAGTGAAAAATACTTGACTTATTTGTATAAATTTTCTATACTCATTGCATCGCAATAGTAATATAAAAAATGTATGACTTTTTTACCCTATTTCTGCTGGATTGCGATAATCAAAATCAAAAACCACCACCTCCAAAGGAGAAAAGCTCGTCGATTTTTTGGCGAGCTTTTCTTTTTTAAAGCTATTTTCTTTGGAGTGGGTTTTCTTTTTGATAATAGACATGAATAAAGGCAACTTGAATAAAAATAAAGTACATCAATAGAAAAGTACCTGCAAATGTCAGAAAATGCTAAATATTTTTTTTATTTCTTTTTCATGGACAAGCCACAGCTTTTACTAAGTTTAATTTAGAAAACTCGCCCTGAGAAAGATAGGTTAAGGCAGGCTCTTTACCCAAAACCTGATCACGAATTTCTCGGAGTTTCCAACCATGATAGTACAATTGCAAAACCTTTTGTTTAACATCTTCATAATATTCCAGCTTTAATTTAAGCAGTCTGCCAGGGTGGTTGATTATTTTACCGCTACTGCAAAAATAACAGCTCATCGGTAAATCCACCACTTTTTTTAATGAGTCGATCCAATCGTGAATATTTTCATCATATTTTAACACTTTCACTTTCACGCTTAAAAACAAATCTCCACCAAACAACCACCCTTCGTCCGGCTCATAAAAACCAATATGATCGTCTGAATGCCCGGGTAATTTTAAGACTTGAAAGGCATATTTATTGGTAAGAAGTTGTTCCGTTATCGGCACAGTTTCAGCCGATTTGGGCAAACCCCAAACTACCCTTCGGTACATTCTTAATCGGTCGGGTGGATGGACAATCCGATCAACAGCCATTTCGTGCGCGTGGGCTTTGATTCCCATATATTTTTGAAATAGAAAATTCGCGCCGATATGATCTTCATGTGCATGAGTGTGCGCAATTTGCTCGATTGGTTGAAGCCGAAGGGTCTGAAAAAACCTATTTGCGATATGTTTGAAGCCGGTGTCGATGAGCAAACCATCCACAAAATAAGCCGCGGTGGTATAAACATCGCGTTTGAATATTCGCCGGACTAATTGATATTGATGAACCGGTCCATGAACATTTTCTATGATCATCATTCATTCATCAATTATGGAAGGTCGCGCCAGTTTAAAATTGGGCTTTAAAATTAACTTTTGCTTTTTGTGCACTTCAGCATTCAACCACTGCACATCGTAAAAGCCCAAATTTTGCCAGTTTTGTGTTTCCTGTTGCGACGTTTTCCAATAAGTATTTGAAAACACCTCGGACGTACGACCAAATTCATATACGGTTTGTCCGTAAACATTGATTCCTGCTTGCGCTGCCGGCTGATAATTCCAGGCTTCAACAGCGATCACGTTTTTTCCTGGTTGCAGCAGCGGCGTCACATCCCAGATACTGACACTTGGATTATTCTCAGAGTTTGAATCAAAATTAATTACCTCGCCCAAATACCCGCCATTGAGATATAATTTCAAATGGGTATCGGCTAAGGCCTGAATGTAAGCTCTCTGAAATCCAGCCCGAATGTCAAACGTTTTGCGAAAAAAAACATGGGCGCCCCCCTCGGATTGCAATTGGCTTTCGCCTGAACCAGGATGGTAAATCCATTGGCTGGCTAACAAATGGTTTTTAAATAGCTGGCCACTTTGAAGATAGCCGATAATTTCCTGCCAGTAATCGATTTGCACCAGATAGAATTCCATGAACCGGCGCAAGTCCTCTGCACGGTAGTCGCGCATCCAGAGCAATTGCAAAGTCTCCTGAAGTTGATTGAGCTCTTCTATTAATTGGAAACACGTATCCATTATTTTTTTTGCCTGATTATTGCCGGATTCATCATGAAAATGGTTTTTCATTTGCTCGATTTCATGCAGGGTTTGAATTTTGTTGGCAAACCAGATGCCCTGCTGTGCGGCAAATTTAAGGTAATCCAATTGATCCTTGTTGCGAGTAATGGTTGGTGAATTCGATTCAATCAATTGTACCACCGCCTGCATTCGGGATTTCAGATTATGGATGGATTGGTATTTTCCCCATTGTGGATTCTGAAAAAAAAGAAGCGGGTGCCGCCACATTTCCTTCCAAGGAGCAAGCCGCTGTAAATCCGACAACAAATTATAAATCAATTCGAATTCAAATTTCTCAGTACCATAATACAGCGCGAAAAAAGCTTTGTTAAATTGTTCAATATCCCGGGCCTGTGGGTACCAGGCACTTTGAGCGGTGAAGGCATATCCCTGATAGTTATACTCATGGAACACAAAGCCCAGTGGCCTTTGTCGATGGGTTGCCACAACGCCAGTAACGCCGGCTGCCAGCTCGGTTTGCAACATTTTTTGTAATTGAAAAAATTTTGCATAGCTGTCCGCAAAAATACTCTCACCCGTCCACAGTTGGGGTGCGAGAATCAAGTTTAATCGCTTTTTCATGATCGCTGTGAGTAGTGGGGAGGGGATTTTTTCTAAACCTGAGGTCGCAATAAAAATCACATCCTCGGGTAGTTGAAATAGAATTTCAGGAAAATTGAAAATCAAATCGGCGTTGACGAGGACTTGTTTGTTATTCTTTTTTACGGTTGAATAAACCCGCTGGAAATGCTCGGCGATGATATTTGCCAGACCGCGGTTCGTGACCGTGTTCTCGCTGGCTCCCCGTCCAATTTCGTGGGCCACACTTTGGCCAACATGTAGATACGGAGCAGAAAAAGCGGTAGCAATTTCTGTAATGGTCATATCCAGCAACGGATAGGCTTTTTCATTTTCAGGCGAAATAGTGAGGGCGCCTGGAAACTCTGTCAGGTGGGCAAACTGTGGCAGCAATAAAATTTCATCCAGATCGGTGAGGGTTTCCATCTCCGGAATGATTTGGATATGTAATTGAGCTGCATACGTTTGCAGCTCAGCGACTTCTTCGTGTGAAAGCGTCGTGCCGGATTTCACAATTTGTGGCAACCCTTCAAAACGAAAACAATTGCCTAGATAAAGCAAGCAAGTGTTCAGCTTGAGCTCGCCCAGATATCGAATCATTTTTTTAAAAAAGTCCAAATTGGGAAGCGGCCCGTTGCGAATGTCAAAGCGGATGCCGCGAAACGGATAGGCCGGCCAATCGTAAATCGTGGCTCCCGGTATTTGCACTCCAGAGCCATCTGGCCGCAGCATCTGTTTTAAGGTCATGCATCCATAAAACAGGCCAGCAGACGTATTTGCTGTGATAGCGACCATGTCGGATTTTGCTTGCAGCAGATAACCCTCTTTTCCGATCCTGGCGCGGGTGGCTGCATCGAATTGAGCGCTGAATTCTCGCGCAAATTCGCTGGTTTTCAAACTGCCCAAAAATAGAATATTCTTTCGCTCTGTGCTGTTTTCCTCCTGAACAACCGACAGTTTAAAACCGCAGGTACTCAGCAGGTGATCATTAATGAGCGCTGCGACGAAATTTTCAGCCGTTCCGGAACCGGCGCCCAAAACAATGCGTGAGGTGGAATCGCACTTAAAGGTTTCGTTAAAAAAAGTGACGTGCTGAGGGAACGGAATGAGATACGTTGCAGTCGGTTGAGCAAGTAAAAACGCTTGTGTGAAAAAAAGAAATAATGCCAGATGAATCATGATTTTAAGACAGCCCACTCTCCGTTTCATTTTGCCTTCAAATAGATTATAAAATATCATTGCGGAAGATTTCTTTGATTAATGCGCTTTAGGTCACCAACAAAATATGTTCAACATTCTGATTAGCCCACAATAAATTGACGCCAGCCTTTCAAATTTGCTAACCACATGACTGCCGAAAACACAGACGGTTTTTTTCGAAACAAATCCATCTGGCGGCGCGTTCGGAGAGACTTTTTTAACACCGGCCCTAAAATGGCCTGCACTTTTTTTTCATATTCAATTAATGCTTGACGCTTGGCGATGATTTCTCCGAGCCACTTACCGGCCATCATGGCTAATCCCGTACCGCCGCCGTTAGTTGGGAAAACCATGCCAGCGGCATCGCCTACTAACGCGATATTTTCAGAGACGATTTTGGGTTTTAGTCCGCTCAGTGGAACCGCGCCTCCGCCTCGGTATTTGATCAAAAAAGGACCTTGTTCGGATAATTGCTGCAGTTCTCTTTCGAGCAAGGTGCGCACATTAGCCCGTCCCCGCACACCCAAACCAATGTTGGCTTCACTTGCTTTACTTTTCGGAAACAGCCAGAAATACCCGCCGGTAAAACGAGATTCATACCAAAGCTGGATGACATTTTCTTTGAAATCCCCGCTGGCCAGCACAAAGGCGCATGCGCAAATATCGCGATTCGGAACAAACGCTGGAAAAGCCTTCGACACCACAGAAAAAACGCCGTCGGCGCCGACAATGAAATCCGCAGTGAAGGTGTCATCCGAGGTCCAAACTTGATTTTTGGCAATTTTTTTAACCCGGCTATTAAGACGATATTCAGCGCCGCACGCCAGCGCCCGCTTGAATAAGTGCTGATCCAGCTTGTCCCGGTGGTACATCTGGCCTTTCAAATCTGCGGTGTAAATTCTTCCGGACGGCGCTTTAAATTTGAGCCCTTCAATGGCACCAGCCTGCACTTCATCTGGCAAATCGAAGAGCTCCCGGCAATCTGCCTTGGGAAAAACCGTCAACAAATCGTCGTAAGTGGGCATAGCTTCTCCGCACTGCAGGGGCACACCAACTTCTTTTTTACCCTCCAGCAACAGTACGCGTAAGCCAGATCGCTCAGGATTGATATAGATGGCGGTAGCGCTTCCCGCAGGTCCCGCTCCGATAATTATTACATCATAGTGTTCAGAATTCGCCATCTATTTCACTTCCAGTTAATCGTTCAAATATGACCTTTAAATTGAAAAAGCAATGGGGGATATTTCTGGCGGTTGCCCAGAGCCATGGTAACTAACCGCTAATAGAATCATTCAATATAAGGTATTTTCAATTTACTAACAAGAGATTTTAAGAAATTGAATTATGTGTTGCAAAGTGCTAAATTTGTTTTTATATTAACTTTTAAAAAGATTGAAGTGAAGACTTCTGCAACGTGCTTAAATAAAAGAAACTCATTGATAATTTCACGTTTATTTGATTAAGTGAAACATCAGAGAATGAATATAATAAAACTGTCTCCTGAAATTTGAATTTTCATGTTGCAAGTGGTAATAAACGGTCAAGCACATCAATTTGAAGAGCCGCTCAGTATTGAAACGCTTTTACAACAATTGCAAATATCACAGGATCACGGTGTGGCCGTGGCGCTCAATGATACCATCGTATTAAAATCAAAGTTTTCCCAGACCTTTATTAAAGATGGCGACCGGCTGGAAATCATTCATGCCACAGCGGGTGGTTAGACAAACAAGCTATTCTGCTCACGAAATCAGCGAGATGTTCCGTGTCCATCAATATGGTATTTAGTAACTGTTTCCAAAACCGAATTTTATTAATTTTTTTCTGAGGTAAAAAATGTCCGAGGAAATCACATTAGGAGGGAAAAACTATCAGTCCCGTTTGATTTTAGGTACCGGCAAATACCCCGATTTTCAGACCATGGCGCGCGCGCTTGAAGTCAGCGGCACCCAGATCGTCACCGTGGCCATTCGCCGGGTGAATTTACACGACCAATCAGGCGAATCGCTGCTGGATTATATCGACAAAAACAAATACGAGCTGCTGCCCAACACCGCCGGTTGTTACACGGCAAAAGACGCCATTTTAACTTGCGAGTTAGCTCGGGAAGCGTTGGGAACCCAATTGGTCAAATTAGAGGTTATCGGCGACGAAAAGACCCTTTTTCCGGACAACGAATCTTTGTTGGTGGCCGCCAGAGAATTGGTTAAGCGAGGATTTACGGTGCTGCCGTACACAAATGACGACGTCATCACCTGCAAAAAATTACAGGATATCGGCTGCGCCGCCGTCATGCCGCTGGCCGCGCCCATAGGGTCAGGATTGGGAATTCGCAATCCTTATAACATCAAAATTATTTTAGAGCAAATAGATATTCCCGTCATTGTGGATGCGGGAGTGGGCACGGCTTCCGACGCTGCCATCGCCATGGAGCTCGGCTGTGATGGGGTGTTGATGAACACGGCCATTGCGGCGGCCAATAATCCCGTGAAAATGGCAGAAGCCATGCGCAAAGCCGTGGAAGCGGGTCGGTTAGCTTATGAAGCCGGTCGCATTCAAAAGAAACTTTACGCCACTGCATCCAGTCCTCTGGAAGGCGTCATTGCGACGGGAGACTAATCCCTGAGCTCTCCAATAATTTTAATTCAAATCTGCCCTCAAAAAAAACGTTGAGCAATTTTTTAGCCGGCTGAATTTGCTGCCAATGATTGGAGGCAAAATGCACTACCACCAGAAATCAAAATCGGAACTCATCGACGCATTAGAGCACCTTCAAAAAACCATTGCCCACTTAAAAAAGGTCGACCGCGACCAGCAAAAAACCATACAAGAGCTTTCCCAGACCATTCAAACCCAGCAAGAACAAATCGATCAAAGCAAGCGCACACACTCGCAATTAAAACAAGATGAGCAAACCTTTCGGGCACTTGTCGAAAGTATGCACGAAGGCGTCATGCAAGTGAACAACGAAAACGTCATCGAATTTGTCAACGACCGTTTTTGTGAAATAGTAGGGTACAAAAGAGAGGAGATTCTTGGTAAAAATGCCAACATGCTGCTTCACAGCAAAAGCGAGTACGATCTCATCAATGAAAAAATAAATTTGCGACAAAAAAAACAGTCCGATATCTATGAAATTTGTATGAAAAAAAAATCGGGCGAAGCCATCTGGGTTCAAATAAGCGGAGCACCAATAGAAGACCAGGTTGGAAATGTGGTGGGCTCCATCGGCTTGCACACCGATATCACGGAACGCAAATTAGCGGAAATCGCTTTAAAAGAAAAAGAGCTTCTCTATCGTTCACTTTTTGAGCGAACAAGCGATGCGGTATTTATTCTCGATCTGAGCGGTAACCACATCATGGTTAACCAGCAAGCCGCTGACATGCTAGGCTATTCCATAGAGGAATTGAAAAATAAATCATTAAAAGATATCGCGGCTCCTTCTCACTTAGCAGATGCAAAACAAAAATTAAAAAAGCTTCTGGCCGGTGAATCGCTACCGGTCTATGAGCGCAACTTGATAAAAAAAGACGGAACAAAACTACCCGTTGAAATCAATGCCGCCCTGGTTTACGATCAAAACAATCAACCTGTTCATATTCAGAGCGTTGTCAGAGATATTTCAGAGCGCAAACGGACGGAATCTGAAATAAAAAAACGCATACAACAACAAGAAGCGGTGGCTAATTTAGGCCATCTGGCCTTAACCGGAATTGGACTGGATGAACTTATGCACCATGCCGTTAACCTCATTTCCCAAACCCTGCAAATAGAATTGTGCAAAATATTGGAGCTTCTCCCGGACGGAAAGGAGCTCCTGCTGCAAGCCGGTGTGGGCTGGCAGAATGGCCTGGTGGGCCACGCAAAAGTCAGCGCGGATACGGGCTCGCAGGCCGGCTACACGCTGCTATCCAACGAACCGGTGATCGTGGAAAATCTGCAAAAAGAAACGCGTTTTCGCGGCCCGAAATTGTTATTCGATCACGGTGTAGTCAGCGGTATGAGCGTGATCATCGCCGGTGAAAACCGGCCTTACGGCGTTTTAGGGGCGCACACGACTTCCACACGAACGTTCACAAATAACGACGTCCATTTCATTCAATCGGTGGCCAACGTGTTGGCCGAATCCATCGCGCATAAAAAGGCGAATGACGCATTACGTGCAAGCGAAATGAAATACCGCCAGTTATTGGAAAGCGTGCCCGATGGCATTTACCGCTCTACACCGGAGGGGAAATTTCTCATGGTTAATTCCGCTATGGTGAACATGTTAGGGTATGACAGTCATGAGGAGCTCTTGAAATTAGATATTCCACGAGAAGTCTATTTCAAACCCGAAGAGAGAAACGAAGCCCTGGATAAACTTCGTAAAGACAAAAACAAATCCAATATTTTCAGACTGAAAAAGAAAGACGGCAGCGAGCTGTGGGTGGAAGATCACGGCAGAATGGTGTTCAACAAAAAAAATCAGCCCATCTATTACGAAGGTGTGTTGCGAGACATCACCGAAAGTAAACGCCTGAAAGAAGAATTGGCTCGTTCTCAGCGATTGGAAACCGCTGGCAAAGTTGCCGCACAAATTGCACACGATTTCAACAATTTGTTAGCCCCACTGACGGCGTATCCTGCTCTGATACGAGAAGACTTACAGGATGATCATCCGGTTTTAGATATGGTAATGGAAATGGAAACGGCTGCCATCGAAATAGCCGAGATCAACCAACAATTGTTAGCGTTGGGAAGAAGAGGCCACTACTCGCTGGAAGTCATCGATTTGAACCTGGCCGTCGACAATGTTTTGCTGTCACAAAATTTACCCAAACAAATTATTGTGGAAAAGGAGCTGAGCGAAGACCTGTTGCGTATCAAAGGCGGGACGGCTCAAATTACCCGAGCCCTGACCAACATCATCGTCAACGCCCGGGAAGCCATGGAAGATATCGGTACGCTCAAAATCAAAACCGAAAATATCTATCTGGATGAACCGCTCAAAGGCTACCAAACCGTGGAACGAGGAGAATACGCTAAACTCGAAATATCAGACAACGGCATAGGCATTGAACCCGAAATTTTTCATAGAATTTTTGACCCCTTTTTTACCACTAAGAAGATGGATCGCATGCGCGGTTCGGGATTGGGATTGAGTGTGGTGCACGGCATCGTCGAAGACCATCACGGCTATATCACGATTGACAGCAAATTTGGCCAGGGAACGACTTTTACCGTTTATTTTCCAACTTCAAAAGATCTCCTGCTGGAAGACGAAAGCTTTATCATAAAATCCAAAGGCGGCACAGAGAAAATACTATTTGTGGACGACGATCCCGTACAAAGAAGAGTGGTCAAACAACTTCTCCATCGTTTAGGTTACAAAGTGGAAACTCTGGATTGTGGAGAAAAGGCCACAAAACATGTAAAACAGAAAGGCTACGATCTGTTGATTCTGGACATGGTCATGGATGGCATCGATGGCACTGAAACTTACCGCCAGATATTAGAATTTAAGCCGGAGCAAAAAACCATCATTTTATCGGGCTATGCCATGTCTGAAAGAGTTCAAGAAGCTTTGAGTTTAGGGGCTGACACGTTTCTTTCCAAACCCATTCAGCTCAATGACCTGGCCAATGCCGTGAGAAAAGTCCTAGACAGACCCTAACGGCTCTGGCTTTCCAGCACACAAAAAACAAATGTCTTCAGTCGATTTCAAACTCTACCTCATCACCGACCGTCGGCAAATAAAAAATGCTTCTTTACCTGATCGCCTGCGAGAGGTTGTTAGTCTCGGGGTAAAAGCGATACAATTGCGTGAAAAAGATTTGTCACCGGTGGCTTTTTTCCATTTAGCAAAAGAAATCAAAGAAATCTGCAAAAAATCTCAAACCAAACTGCTGATAAATGATCGCGTGGACATCGCCCGGGCGCTCGACCTGCACGGTGTGCAATTGACCTCGCAAAGTCTTCCTGCGGAGGCCGCCCGAAAATGTTTATCCTCCGAAAAATTAATCGGCGTTTCCACCCATTCTCTGGCAGAAGCCTACCTCGCCGAAAACGCCGGCTGCGATTTCATTTTGTTCGGACCCATTTTTCAGACCCACTCTAAAATGAAATACGGACCTCCGCAGGGATTAAGTGTGCTTTCCGAAATAACAACAAATCTGCAGGCGCCGATTTTTGCGGTGGGAGGGATCGATCCCGAAAAAGCCAAATGGTGTTTGGAACACGGCGCCGCCGGCGTGGCCGTGATTTCAGCCGTCATGCAGGCCGAAAATGTTGAAAAAATCATTGCGGATTTTAAAAAAAATATGGGGGATTTGTAAAAATAATTTCAAAAGACTCACCAAAAAAAATGCAATATTTTTTGACATGCGTCCACAACGAGTGAATCCACCAGAGCTGAGGAAACACCAACTTTCTTTTTTTTCGATTGCTTCTAACGAAAATAAGTATTAATTTGCGTTTGACACTAAAACAACCTTTTCTGCAAATGCGCTAATTTTCAGGTACTACCAATGGCATCCTAATCATAAAAATCTAACACGGAGGAAATAGTAAAATGGAATTTTCAGTTCCCCAGTACAAGAATTATAAGAAAGATTTTCAGCAGATTGCTAAACAATTCAGCTTAGACCCCAACAATTTAACCGTCGAATTTTATACACCACATACTCAGGCTATTTTCATCGAACAAATAAAAAATCAATCGATAAAAATTCACATAGACTTAGAAGACAACCGCATCATTTCAGTCAAAAACCTTTCTGAATCAAAAAACGGCCATTCAGATCACATCAAAAACAAGTATCGAAAATTTATGAAATGAAAGAACCCTTTAAGTTTCATCAGCAATACAATCTCCTCACACTTCTTGCGGTTCATCTAACTCGAAATCGCTGAGCGACCGGTTTTTCAAAGGAACCGATATGCAGCCGGAAACTCTGGCCCGGCGCCCCCAGTCCAAAATCAAAACGAAACATATTTACAAACGGCACCAGGAATCGAATACCGAAGCCGTATCCCCCAATGAATCGGCTTTTTTCTATCTCAGCGGATTTATTCCATGCCAGCCCCAAATCGCCGAATAAAGCCACCTGAAGTCCCACGTCCGCCGTCAAGCCATATAAATTTAATACGTTTGGTTTTATGACAGTGACTCGGTATTCGGCCGTATTGATAAACTGATTTTTACCGCGTTTTGCATCCAATTCCCAGCCGCGCACACTGTTGGTGCCGCCAATGTGAAAATCCTGATGCGGTGGAATCTCTTTGCCCACCGCGCCGGTCCTGAGGGTAGTGAGTGAAAATAAAGCCAAAGTGTGGTTGTTAACGATGGGAATATACTTTCTGACATCCAGACTAAACGACCAGAAATCTCCGTCTCCGCCTAAAAAGCCCCCGCTTCGGGAAATTTCAAACTCGTTCCACCAACCGCGATGCGGATTAGACCAGAGGTCGCGGCTGTCAAAGCCCAGAAACACTCCCAGGGTTGGTAAAAAATCTCCGTTATCCGCGGATAAAGTTCGCCCGGCTGAATCGCTTTTTATGGATATAAAAGCAAGGCGTACGCCCGCTCGGCCTTTTTCTCCGACGTAGCCGCCCATTTGAACGTGGAGCTCGGTGGCGGTTTCGTTGAATTTATCCAGCTCATTAAATCTATCTCTTTGAAAAAACGCGCCGGTGAAGGAGAGATGATTGCCGGTGATCCAGGGATGATCGACAAAAACATTGATATTGGTGGCGCCGCCAATCCTAACCGAGCCGGTAAAAAAAATATCTCGACCGAGCATGTTCACCGATTGAAAACCGGGGCCGGCAGCAAAGCCGTTTTCGTCGGTCACTTCGTAGCTAAAAAATGGTAAATACGGAAATATTTCCTTGACTTCAATTTGCAGCGCAACGCCATCATTCATTTCTACCGGTGTGATTTGAATGTAACTACAAATATCCAGATTATCTAATCTGGCAAAATCTTTTTCGGCATTTTCTTGC
This sequence comes from bacterium, assembly GCA_046757025.1. GTDB lineage: Bacteria > Zhuqueibacterota > Zhuqueibacteria > Oceanimicrobiales > Oceanimicrobiaceae > JBHHXN01. The sequence goes on along the minus strand of JBHHXN010000038.1, from coordinate 17,141 downwards.
AAGTATGGTTTCCCAATTTTTGAAGCGAGCTCACGCGTGATGATGTCGCGTTTGGTATATTTGGCTCCGATGATTTTGATTTCTTTTAATATTTTCCCGTAAAGAGAAGGCCGTACCTGCTGGCTAAAAAGCAATTGGCTGCTCAGTCCGCATGAAATGAAAATCAGAAAATAGACTTTGATGAACATCTTTTTTCGCACAAAGGAACGCCCTCTTGAATTAATCAATTTTTTGAATAACCCGTTTATTCACAATTTTCCAAAACGTCTGTTAGAAAAAAGGTTGACTGGGAGCAGTTAAAGTCAGAAGCTGGAGTTTTATTTCAGAAAGTTGGGTAATGGTTAATTTAGAAAGCCTGAAATAGAAAGCAATGATTTTTTCAGCCCTAAATTAAGCGATTCGCTATTAGCCGTTGTCAGTTAGCTCATAAAACCCAATTAGCTAAAATGGTTTTTGTAACGCATCTGCCTGTACGTTACACCTGTCTGCCGTGCCGGCATAGGCAGACGCAGACCAGCCGACCGGATGAAATGATAGTCTCAACGTAAATATCAAAAAATTAATTACCAATGGTTAAAAGCTAAAAGCCAATCGTTCTGTCTCGTTTTGGGTTGAACTTCATAATGTGGTTTCGTATCGTGTTCCTCGGTATCCGCGCCAGTAAATCAATCTTGGTTAAGTGTTTTATTTTTTTAAATCTTCGGTCGATAAAAATAGCAGGCCCTAATAGATGAAGGAGATTCAAACGTACTCTTGATGCTGCCGTGTCAGCACATAAAATCATTTGCAGGTATAATAAATAGGATTTTAACGAATATCAAAGTGATCAAAAGATGAAGATGTCATAACGAACTTGTATTTGAGGTGATGAAAGGGATTGGTACCATGAATATGAATTTTGCCAGTAACGTTATTTTGTGCACTCTGATCATTGCGGGGACAAATTACCAGGCTTACTCGCAAATTCAAAAAGACAAACATGTCATCGACACTGTCTTTGACGGGGGGTATTGGATTCACGCCATCGATTTTGATCAGGATGGCGACGTCGATATCGTTGCCGCGGCTTTGCGGTCGGACTTGAAATGGTATGAAAACGACGGTAGCGGTAATTTTACCAGACAAAACATCACCGATAATTTTGACGGCGCCTGGTCGGTACACGCCAATGACGTTGACAACGACGGCGACCTGGACGTGGTCGCCTGTTCCGCCGACCTGAATGAGGTGACCTGGTGGGAAAACCGCGGCAGCAACAATTTTCGCAAACGCCTGGTAGATAACGCCAGTGTGGAACCGCAATCCATTTATTCCGTGGATCTCGATAACGATAACGATATCGACATTCTCGCCGCAGCCTGGGGCAGCAAAGAAATATTCTGGTTGGAAAACAACGGTCAGCAAGCCTTCACCCGCCACGTGCTCGATAACGGTTTTAATGCGGCGCACTCGGTGCACGCAGCGGATCTGGACAACGATGGCGACATCGACATTCTCGCTGGCGGCGGCGGCAAAACTTCCTGGTGGAAAAATCGCGGAAACGGAAATTTCACCAGAAATGACATTGGCTCTTTTGGAACTTTTTTTGTTTATGCTGCGGATGTCAACGGCGATGGTTATAAGGATGTGTTGAGAAACCAGCGCAATAATGGCGACATCGATTGGTTCAAAAACAATAGCGGTTCGAATTTTTCGGAGCGCAACGTGCACGCAGAGTACGGTGAAACCTGGTCCGCCGCTGTCGGTGATTTTGATCTGGATGGTGATCAGGATATCGTGGCCGCTGGTTTCGTACCGAATAAAATCAGCTACTGGCTGAACGACGGCAATGAAAACTTCACCGCTTTTATTTTAGATGGCAACGAAACCCGGCCGCGGGGAACGGCCGTGGCCGACTTTGACAAAGATGGGGATGACGACATCGCCATTGTCACCCGCAACGACAAAGTGATTTGGTATGAAATCCTAACATCGCCCATCGTTCCCAAATCTATCACAGTACTTGAACCCAATGGCGGTGAAAAATACGAAGCCGGCTCTGCACAAACTATTCAGTGGGAGCATACAGGCGACATTGCCAATGTCAAGATTGAATACTCCCCTGACAATGGCAGCACCTGGCAAACTCTTGCATTTAATGCTCCCAATAACGGCAGCTACTCCTGGAGTGTTTCCAGTACGGCAACCGAAAACGGGCTGATTCGCATTTCTGCTTCAGATGACCCGGCGGTGGTCGATGCTTCAAACGACGTTTTTTTCATCGTAAAATCAATCATTGTGCTACTAACTCCCAACGGCGGTGAGATCTGGACAGGTGGGAGCACGCAAACCATTTCCTGGCAGGCCCAAGGTTTGATAGATTTCATAAAAATCGAGTTCTCGACAGACAATGGCCAAAACTGGCAGATTGTCGAGTCGGCGGTTTCAAATACGGGTAGCTATTCCTGGACTGTTCCGGACGCCAAAGCGGACAGCAGTAAGATACGCGTCTCGGACGCCACCGACGGAGCACCCTCCGATGAAAGCGATGCCACATTTCAAGTTGAAGGCGCCAGGCTAACTCTGCTCACTCCCAACGGACCCGAAGCCTGGCCCGAGGGGAGCACGCAAAAAATCAGTTGGACGTCGTATGGTCAAATCAACGAAATTAAAATTGAATACTCCTTAGACAACGGCGCCAACTGGGTTACTGAAACGACCAATGCTCCAAACAACGGCAGTTATTTCTGGCAGCTCCCCCATCTTCATTCCACCACCGCCCTGGTCCGTATTTCAGACGCTGCGGACGGTGCACCATCCGACGTCAGCGACGACGTGTTTACCATTTTAGGCGCCAATCTTACCTTAATTTCGCCCAACGGCGGTGAAGCTTGGTATGCCGGGAGCACGCACGAAATCGTCTGGTTAGCCACTGGCTCCATCGATTCCGTGCAAATAGAATATTCGCCAGACAACGGAACAAACTGGGCGTCCATCTCCACCAAAACTCCCAACAACGGCAAATACCTTTGGAGCATTGCGCCGGATTTATTAGCATCGGAAGCGCTGGTGCGCATTTCGGATGCCCAGGATGGAACGCCAGCGGACACCTCCAATGGCTCTTTCGTCATTCTACAACCAGAGCTATCCCTGATTTCGCCTGACGGCGGAGAAATGTGGTTTGGCGGCAGTACACAAATGATCAGCTGGACCTGGCAAGGCCCCATCGATTCTGTAAAAATTGATTTTTCCCAAAACAACGGCGCAAATTGGACCACCATCGCAGCCGCAGTTGTAAACGCAGGCAGCTACCCCTGGCTGGTGCCAGAAATTCAAACCGACAGCGCAAAGGTCCGCATCTCACGAGCCAGTGACGGGTTTCCGTTGGATGAAAGCCAGACAGTTTTTACCATAGAAAAATCCACCCTTGCTCTCAGCTATCCCAACGGCAACGAAATCTTGCTCGGAGGGATGCATACGGAGGTGAAATGGAATACATCCGGCGCCGTCGATTCCGTAAAAATCGAATTCTCTGCCGATAATGGCGGCACCTGGTCGGTTGTAAAAAACGCACTGCCCAATACCAGCAGATTTAACTGGCAGGTGCCTAACGTTAAAACCAACCAAGCACGTTTAATAATTTCTGACGCAAAAGATGGTACGCCAAAGGATACTTCTGATGCGGTTTTCAGCATTATTAACTCCAGTCTGACCATCACCGCTCCCAACGGCGGAGAGGTCTGGAATAGCGAAGAGGAGTATTTCATAACCTGGCACTCCACCGGCGTCATCGAACAAGTCAAGCTAGAATTTACACTGGACAACGGTAAAAGCTGGCAGCTCATCGCAGACAATCTGCCAAACAACGGCCGTCACCCGTGGACCGTGCCGGTCCTCAAATCAGACAGCGCCCGGGTACGCATATCCGATGTCAATGGCGTGTTTCCTCCAGACGTAAGCGATGAAATGTTCAAGATCAATATGATGGTATCGGACGTTTCGGTTGATTCTGAGTCGGACCTGAAACCGGAGAAATTCGAGCTCTTTCAAAACTTTCCCAATCCGTTCAATTTAGAAACCAAAATCCAATTTGCCGTTCCAGAAGCTTCTGACATCACTTTGACCCTGTTCAACACTCGCGGCGAAAAGATCGCCACACTCTACCAAGGGCATCTGTCTCCTGGAATTTACAGCCGGTCGTGGGACGGTCGCGATCAACACGGCCGCATCGTCGCATCGGGTTTGTACCTCTACAAAATTCAGATGGGAGATCAGCAGATCGTTAAAAAATTAATGCTGGTGAAATAGGTGAGGGGTTAAATAGAAAGTTGGTAACGCCGATTTAAGCGCAATTGCGGGGTTCCGTTTATGGATGCTGGTAAAGTAAACGAACAGTTGTATCGTATTTTAACCCTGACATTCGATTTTTTTAACTGATTTTTCCAGAATTTCCAGCGTCAGGTCAATGGTCTGCAAATGCGTTCGGAATGCCAGCACCGCTAAACGCAGGGTAAACTTTCCTTCGAGCATGGTGGAAGACAGAAACACCCGCCCATCGTTCAAGACTTCCTGCACGAGCTTTTGATTAAACTCGTTGGCATCGCCGCGTTTGGGACAATAGCGGTAAGTTACCACCGAGAGGTCGGGATAAGGTCCGACTTCAAAGCCGTCGATTTTCTGAATTTTTTCATGAAAATAGCGCGCCAGCATCATTTTTTCCTCCAGGGCTGCGCGAAACGGCGCCAGTCCCAGCAGCTTCAACGGCAGCCATAATCGCAATCCACGAAAGGGTTTGGTGAGCTCGGGAGAAAGATCGGCAGGTGAGAGCTCATCGCGGGTATTGAGTGAATCCTGCAGATAATTTGGCATATAATAATGGGCATCAAACAATGCGTAGCGGTCTTTTACCAGTACCGCTCCGCTGCCATAAGGCAAAAACAAACCTTTGTGCGGATCCATGACCACAGAATGCGCCTTGTCCATCCCCTGAACCATTTTTTTGCCTTCGTCGCACAAAACAAAAAACGCCCCGTAGGCGCCATCCACATGGTACCACAAATTATAATGGTCGGCAATTTCACCAAGGGCCGTCAGCGGATCCACGGCGCCGGAATCCGTAGTGCCAGCGGAAGCGACGACCAGCCAGGGATACAAGCTGGCTTTTTTATCTCTGAGAATAATCTGCTCCAAAGCGTCTGCTCGCATACGAAATTTTTCGTCCAGCGGAACATAGCGTTTTATACACGATTTGAGTCCCGCAATTCGCAATGCCTTTTCCACGGAATGATGCACTTGTTCAGACAGGTAAACCACCGATTTGTCAAATTCCTGTGCCTGCAGGTTGTGAGCGTCTCGGGCAGTCACAATGGCGACTAAATTGGCGATGCTACCGCCGGAAGTCAAATTACCGGCTGCCTCTTTTGGGTAGCCGATGATTTCCGCCATCCAATCCAGCAGCATGTTTTCCATGCGTACGGCGCCTGGTCCGGCATAAAACACCCCGGCATATCGGTTCGTAAAATCAGCCAGAAAATCGCCGAAAGCCGAGTGCACGATACCGCCGCCGGGGATGTACCCCAAATGCCCTGCTGAAGCAGGGTTCAAGCCAGGCCCATCCACATGCTCTTTTAAGAGCTGCAGAGCGGCGTCCATATCGATGGGAGACTCGGAAATGGGGGAATCGAGCAATCCCAGGCCTTTGTCCTGACTCACCTGATAGGCCGGTGAGTTGAAAATCTGATGAATAAAATCGTCTGTGTAGGCCTGAACTTTCGCGAATAAATCCGCCCGGTCTTCGGCATCCAGCTCCAATTGGCGGGATATTTTTTCTAACATTTTGATGCGTTCTATCATCAAACCAGTTGACCCTTTTTGTAGTATTCACGCAGCACTTTCTTGTCATATTTGCCAACGCTGGTTTTGGGAATTTCTTCAATAAAAACGAATTTATCAGGTAGCCAGAATTTTTCATGTTTTTCAGCTAAAAATTCACGTAAATCGCTTGCCTCAACGGTCTCGTCAGCCACTACTACCGCCAGCGGTCGTTCATTCCATTTTTCATCTGGGATGGCGATGACCGCGGCTTCACTCACTTTGGGATGCGCCATCAAGGAATTTTCCAGTGCCACGCTGGATATCCACTCTCCGCCGCTTTTGACCAGGTCTTTAGTGCGATCGGTTATATTCATAAAGCCATCTTCGCTGATGGTGGCGACATCGCCGGTGCGAAACCAGCCGTCGGCGGTAAATTGCTCCGCCGTGGGTTGTAATTTATAGTAACTTTTTGCCACCCAGGCACCGCGCACTTGCAGTTCGCCCATGGCTTGTCCATCCCAGGGCAGCACCCTGCCTGCATCGTCGGTGATGCGCATTTCGATACCTGCCACTGCAAATCCCTGTGTGGCTTTGACCTGGCACTTTTTCTCCTGGGGTAAGTCGCGATGATGGCTTTGCAGCACCGACGCCGTTCCCAGGGGCGATGTTTCGGTCATTCCCCAGGCATGCAAAACGTTTACACCCAGCTCATTTTCATACGCCTGAATCAACGCCTGTGGCATGGCAGCTCCACCGACTACTAAATTACGAATGGAGGAAATTTCGCGCGGATGCGCTTTGAGCTCCTGAAACAGTCCGGCCCAAATTGTCGGAACCCCCGCCGGAATGGTGACTTTGTGGGTTTCAATCATTTCAGCCAGCGCCGCAGGATTCAGATGTGGTCCGGGCAGCACCAGGCCGGAGCCTGAAAACAAAGTGGAATACGGAAATCCCCAGGCCATGGCATGAAACATGGGAACCACGGGCAAAACCACATCCGCTTCTGTTAACCCCAGCGCATTGCCTTGCATGGAACCCAGGGTGTGCAGATACATGGAACGGTGCGAATACAACACTCCCTTGGGATGGCCGGTGGTGCCGCTGGTGTAGCACAATCCCATGGCCAAGTTTTCATCTGGCACCGACCAATTGAAATCGTCATCAACCTCTTTCATGAGCTGTTCATAAAAAGAGACGTTGGGCAGTTTGGTTGTCACTTTCTCATCGGTGTTGTAAAGCACAAAATGTTTAACCTCGTCAACCTGTTCAGCGATGCGCTCAAATGCCGGCAGCAGAGTCGCATCGATAAAAATGACTTTATCTTCAGCGTGGTTGATGACATAAGCGAGCTGTTGCGGGAAAAGTCGAATGTTCAGGGTATGGCAAACGGCGCCGCAGCCAGGAATGGCGTAATACAACTCCAGATGTTGATAATTATTCCAGGCAAATGTGGCAACTCTATCTCCGGGCTTCACCCCCAATTTAACCAATACCTTGGCCATTTTTTTTACGCGCAAATAAAACTCTTTGAAGGCATAGCGATGAAAGCTGCCATCCGGTAGTTTCGTTACCACCTGTTTATGCGGATAGATATTTTTGGCATGCTCCAAAATACGGTCAATCGTGAGTGGGTAATCCATCATTAATCCATACATAAGCTCCCTCCAACTTTTTTAAAAGAATCATGATTGATTAAAATGTAACCGCGATTGTCCATCCCCTAAGAGCCCTTGCAAAGGTTCAGGATGAATATGGTGAATAAACCTCAAACGTGCCTACAACAGAAGACGACTATTTTTAGTTTACTCAGATCTGATTTTAAAAACATGGATTATTCAATTTAAACTCGCCCCCGTAGAAAAAAGCCCCACATGGTTTGCGCACCCTGCATACCCACTTACTCAGTTAGCCAGGTAAAAAATGGCGGCCAAGCCATGCCTTGCCATGAGATGCACCACCCCTTTCTCTAACCGCCGGCTTTGCCCTGTCTCGCCACCGCCTCCATGGCTTTTTTTACCTCTTCCGGATCACCGAGATAATAGTTGCGAAGAGCTTTCAAATCATCATTAAGCTCATAAACCAGCGGCATGCCGGTGGGGATGTTCAAAGACACGATCTCCTCGTCGGATATGTTGTCTAGATATTTTACCAACGCACGCAAACTGTTGCCGTGTGCGGCAATCAACACCCGCTTCCCCGCTTGAATCGTGGGCACGATTTCGTCGTGCCAGTAGGGTAAAAATCGAGCTACGGTATCTTTCAGGCACTCAGATAGTGGAATCTCATTTTCGTTCAGCTCACGGTACCTTGGATCATTACCGGGGTATCGCAAATCGGACTTGCTCAAAGCCGGCGGCGGCGTGTCGTAACTTCTTCGCCAGACCAAAACCTGTTCTTCGCCAAATTTGACCGCCATCTCAGCCTTGTTTAAACCCTGCAAATCGCCATAATGGCGCTCATTCAACCGCCAGGAGCGCTTCACTGGTATCCACATCAAATCCATTTCATCCAGCGCGATCCACAAAGTTCGGATGGCTCTTTTCAAAACCGAAGTATAGGCGATATCAAACACAAACCCTTTTTCTTTTAATATTCTGCCGGCATTTTTAGCTTCCTCAATACCCTTTTCCGAAAGATCGACATCGGTCCAGCCGGTGAACCGGTTTTCTTTGTTCCAGACACTTTCACCGTGTCGCAGCAAAACGAGTTTAGTCATGGTGATTTCTCCTGAATTAATTCCTTTTAATACAACAGATTGCGTTTAAATTCTGGTAGCTGTTCAGCCTGTTTTACCATCCCGCAATTGCAGATTGACAGGCTGAACACTTACAAATTCTGGCCTTGAATAAATCCAATTTGGCCCGGATCCATGCAGGATGGCTCGCAAAATGTCTGATTTGGAGGGAAACTTAAAGTGAATTCAAAGCTGCCTCCATTGTCCCAAGAACGCAGCAAAAAGCTCGTTTAAGCAATCGCCATGTAGAGGAATATGCCGAAATGAACGCGCTCCGTCCCTCATTCACCATCTCATGAAAGCGGCCATTCGTTTTATGCACCGAGCTCACCGGTCGTGGTGACAAGTTAAATAATGTCTGACCGAAAACTCGAGAAATGCGCGACTTCTAAACCTCTTCGCTAAGGCGTCCCTTCGACAAAGCTCAGGACTGGCCCCGCCGAGCCCCAAACAGGAATTCACCCTCGGCCAGGAGGCCTTCGGGAAGATAGAATCGTTTTCGTTCAGACACTAAATATGTGACAATTTAAGGAATATTCCAGCAGGCGGACATTGGGATGCCTTGAGCTTGCTGAGTTGTTCCAAAAAGAATGCAATTCCTTCTGAAATCGTCTTTTCGTATTAATGGGATTCTGAGTTAAACCTAGCGTCAAAAAATCTTGCAATTCAGACAGGCAGAAATTGATAAAGAACACGTTTCGAATGACTTGATTTAGGTAATTTATGCCTGCAACAGGGAAGAGAGCATGGCTTAGCCTATTATTCCACCTCTGCAGTTCTGGCCGCCAATTGCCGATCCAGCATGAGCAAAGCCGTGTTATCATCGCCTACCATTTTTAATTGTTCAACAATTTCGCTGGCACTTTTCTCTTCCTCGACTTGCTCGGTGATGAACCATTGCATTTCCACCTGCGTGGGATAATCATTTTCCTTAACGGAAAGCGCGTATAATTCATGTATCATAGCGGTGACTTTTTTTTCATGGGCCAGGACTTCCTGGAAAATTTCCAAGGGGGAGCTAAATTCCGAAGGCGGCTGCTGGATAGTTAGCAATTTCACGTTGCCTTCGCGGTCGTTGAGAAAATCGAACAAACGCAGCGCGTGCGCGGTTTCTTCTTCATATTGTAAGCGCATCCAATTTGCAAAACCACCAAGATTTATTCTTTCACAATATGCAGACATGGAAAGATACAAATAAGCTGAATAAAATTCGTTCTTGATCTGTTCATTAATGGCTTTTTCAACGGTTTCATTCAACATGCAAAATCCTCCTTAAATTTAAACATGGTTTCAATAAAAGATGCTCTAATATACAGAATTATCTTTTCAAAAAAAAGTAATTTTACTATAAAACTGACTGTAAAATACAAAAGCCTCACTTCAGTTGAAGTAAGGCTTTTACGGCTTGCAAGAGCTCCGAAAACCCTGAAATTATCCTAGTTAACTCTAATTGGATTTGATTACTCGTAAAGCAACTGGATTAACAAAGCTTTTCGGAGGCTCCTATTTCTATGCTAGATATAGGATCACCTCCTTTCAGCAGGGTACCACTTTACCGTCCGGAATTCCCCTGGTTGAATTCCCAACGTACCAGGATTTTTATACCACAATGTATTCCTTAAAATCAAAAAAAGCAACCTTTTTTAAAAAAATTTCATCTTTATGACTTCAGCTAATCCCTCGAAAAATTTAATACAGTTTGACTATGGGCTTTGACCCTTCCTTGACTGTGGTTATTTTGAATTTCCCTTTTGCAGACACAAAAAAAAGCAGACAAAACCGTTTTATTTTAATTTGAATTCCCTTGACATTTTATAAAAATGTGGTTATATTCCTCACATTTTAAACCCCACGATATTCAGTATCTGACTACAATATAAGGAGATAGGATGCAAGCTTTTTTCAATAAAATGAAAGACGGTTTACTCAAATCTCAGGTCTGGAAATCCATGTTTCGGCACGGGTATGAAGACAGCCCCAGAAATCGTTATCTTCAGGTTCTGGACAATGTCTGGCTGCATCTCCATCCCACTCGCATTCCCCGGCACGCCGGTTACATTCGATTTACCTGGTGCATGGGGGGGATTACTTTTTTGCTTTTTTTGGTAACAGCCGTTACCGGCGTTCTCCTGATGTTTTACTACCGGCCCACAGCAGAGTACGCTTTTAACGACATGAAATATTTGCAGTTTGATGTCCCGTTTGGCATGTTTTTACGCAACATGCATCGGTGGGCTGCTCACGGTATGGTCATTACCGTGTGGCTGCACATGTTCAGAGTATTTCTAACCGGTTCCTACAAACCCCCTCGAGAATTCAACTGGGTTGTGGGCGTCATTTTGCTCACCGTGACCTTGCTGTTGAGTTTTACAGGCTATCTCCTGCCCTGGGATCAACTTTCGATATGGGCGGTGACAGTTGGAACCAATATGGCGCGCGCCACGCCCCTCCTCGGTCACGAAGGGCCTTTTGGGCCCGAGCTCGGAATGCGGCCCGACAACGATGTGCGATTTGTGCTGCTGGGTGGAACCCAGGTCGGACCACCGACGCTGCTGCGATTTTACGTGCTGCATTGTATCTTCTTCCCGTTGTTTTTGGCAGTATTCATTGCTGTGCATTTCTGGCGTGTGCGTAAAGACGGCGGCATTTCCGGACCACTCTAATCGTAGATTTTTTAAGATAAAAACCAAACTGAGCCGGCTGTTTTAGTTGAAATTTTCAAATAATTATCATAAAACAAGCCGGTGGTTCATTTTAATATTCTCAAAAAGTTCGAAGCGTTCTTTTCACGCATCATGATTAGTAGTATGAATGACCAGTTGAAAAAATACGCTTTAGCCTGAATCCCGAAACAAGTACGGGAAAGACTATTTTTTCCACGGGTCATTCTGATTTTTAATTGACATTTTCACACAGAGTTTTAATTCTACCAATCGAATGACAGGAGAACTATGGAACAATTTTTAGCCATCTTATCCAAAGCTGACAACATTCCCATCATTGCCATGATTTTTCTCATCGGTTATTATACCTGGTTGTCCATGCGAGAGGCCGCTAAAAATGATCGCTTGATCGCAGCGGGTAAATACAGCCAGTTGCAGGAAGAAGGTAAGGATCGGATTTTCACCTGGCCCTATCTTACTCGCAACGAATTCTTGGCGGCCATCCTGATCATGGTTATTTTGACCGTCTGGTCCATTGTCATCAACGCTCCCTTAGAGGAACCGGCAAATCCTACGCGCACACCGAATCCTTCCAAAGCGCCCTGGTACTTTCTCGGGCTGCAAGAAATGCTGGTGTATTTTGATCCCTGGATCGCTGGCGTCATCTTTCCCACTCTCATCATCATCGGACTCATGGCCATTCCGTACATCGACAAAAATCCAAAGGGAAACGGCTATTACACTTGGCAGGAGCGAAAATTTGCCATCGGTACCTTTTTATTCGGATTTTTTATTTTATGGATTTCGCTGATTCTAGTGGGTACCTTTATGCGAGGACCGGGTTGGAATTTCTTTATGCCCTGGGAAAGATGGGATGTGCATAAAGTCGTGGCCATGACCAACGTCGATCTGCATGAAAAATTTGGCATTCGCAGTCCCGTGGGTGCGTTTTTCTTCGGCGGATTCGTCGTTTTCCTCTACTACTCACTGGGCTTGATCTATTATTTTTGGAAGAAAAATTCCGATTTCATCAAAACTCTGGGTGGCGTTCGATACGCCATCCTGGCCTTTTTATTTTTAACCATGATGGGACTCCCCATTAAAATGATATTAAGATGGACACTCAATATCAAATATGTATGGGTAACACCGTGGTTCAATATCTGACAATCAATTTAATTAATGTGGATCTATTTTTTTCGTTAATTAAATCGTAAAGGAGGCATCCTTGCCCAAACGTTCAGAAACGCCAATCGAAGAAAGAGAATACAGTGTGTATTATTTAATTCTCGCAGGGTTGTTAGCTCTAACGACTTTCTGGGCCATTTTAGACATGATCAGTTTTAGAGCACCCTGGCAACGACATCAAAAAAAATTCAACGAAATTGAATACCAAAACGTAGCTCAAAAATTAGCTGAGGTACGAGAAGAGTTGAACTTGCAATACGCGGACCATTTGGCGCAATTAACGGAACAGCTCCAGCAAGCCAAAGCCCATCTCCAGGGCCAGGCTTACGAAGATTTGCAAGCCGATCTGCATCAAGCCGACGTGGAAATCGATAAAGCGATGCAGGCTTATCGTTTCGCAAAAAGCGAATACGACGCTCTTTGGTATGAATATAAACATGCTGAACACGCCGGCCAGGATTCCAAAGCCCAGAAGCTCCGTAAAAAAGTGGATGCATTGATTTCAGAAGTGGCCAGTTTGAAAATAAAATGGGATGAAGCCGAAGTTCAGAAAGAAGAATTAGAAGCCCGCTTGCTGCGCTATCGGTCGGCAGTGGATAGCTTGCAAAAAGAATACGAAGCCCTGGTAGAACCCGTCAAAGATCACCAAGAAAAATTAACACTGATCGATCACAGAAAAATTTCTATTAAACAGGTGGTGCTGCCTAATTTTGTACGTGGTAATTTTGAGAGTTTTCTGGATAAAGTTGACCGCTGTACCAGCTGCCACGTAAACGCCGACAAAAGAGGATACGAAGACTATCCTGCACCTTTTCAATCGCATCCCGATCGGGAATGGTTTTTTAAGACCCATCCCGTCAATAAATTTGCCTGCTCCTCCTGCCATGAAGGTCAGGGCCCCGCTCTGCAGGAATTTCACGCTCATGGCTATGACAAACACTGGGAACACCCGCTTTTAAAAAATGAACTCGTGGAAGCCGGCTGCAACAAATGTCACAACAAAGAGTTGTCTTTGGACCACGCGCCCAATTTGTCCCGTGCGAAGCGCATGGTTTTCGACCTGGGTTGTTTTGGCTGCCATGAAATAGCGGGTTATGAAAAGGCTCGTAAAATTGGTCCGCCATTGAGTAAAATTCTTTCAAAAACCACCCCCAATTTTATTTATCAGTGGGTGAAAGATACTAAATCGTTTAGACAACATAGCCGCATGCCTAACCCGCAATATTCCCACGATGAAGCAGCGGCTGTCACAGCGTACTTATACAGTGTAAGTAAAAACCATGAGTACAAACCGGCAAAAGTGCCGGCAGGTGGTTCGGCCAGTCGGGGAGAAAAACTGGTTGAAAGCGTGGGTTGCAAAGGCTGTCATGTGATAACTGAACAAGACCGGCAGGTAAATAGAACCGACGTCAGTTATGACATCGCCCCCGAATTGACAAAAATTGGCAGTAAAGTTAATCGAGATTGGCTTTATGCCTGGATAAAAAATCCGAAACAGTACAACCCCAACACGACTATGCCCAATCTTCGACTGAACGACACCGAAGCCCGGGATATCGTAGCCTACCTCATGTCCAATACCGACTCGAGTCTTGCGGAAAACCAATTGCAGACTGTGGATTTGAACTCCAAAGAGCTCGTTGCAGAAGGCCAGGCCATTATTCGAAATTTTGGATGCCACGGTTGTCATGATATTCCGGGCATGGAAAAAGAAGGCAAGGTGAGTGTCGCGTTGAATGAATTTGGCGCCAAAACTCCTGAAGAACTCTTTTTCGGTGACGCCCTGGCAGATGGCCGAGTACCTGAAGAAACCTGGTACGCCTGGACCAAAGGCAAGATGCTCAATTCCCGCATGTATGAAACCGAAGCCGTGGCGCAACGCATGCCGAACTTCGCCTTTTCAGAGGAAGAAGCCAATACCATGACTTTGATCCTGAAAAGCTGGGATGGCCGGGTCATCGGTAAAGAGTATCTTCACGATATGGGGCGATTGGGCGACGCCATCGAAAAAGGCCGCCGATTGGTTAGACAATATAATTGTATCGGCTGTCATATCATTGAAGGTCAGGGTGGATTCATCCGGTCAATCCTTGCTGAATCCTTCAAAGTCGAAGGGCGTGCTCCTGAAGAAGCCATCTCCTTTGCTCCGCCCGATCTCATCGGCGAGGGACGCAAAGTGCAACCGGACTGGCTATTCGGATTTCTGAAAAACCCCACCATCAACATTCGGCCATGGCTGAATATCCGCATGCCGTCTTTTGACCTCAGTGACGAAGAAGTCAACCAGCTCATCGAGTATTTTCAGGCATTAGAAGGGATGAGCGAGGCGTTCATGGAAATCGATGTGGATTTGACCAGCGAAGAAATAAAAGCCGCCGAAACGCTGTTTTCAACCGACTATTTGAGCTGCTACAGTTGTCACCAAGTTGGCAAGAAAAAACCCGAAGGGCCGCCGGCTGGGTGGGCGCCGGATTTTCTATTGGCGCCTGACCGGCTGAATCCAGACTGGGTATTTGATTGGATTGCCAATCCGCAAGCACAGCAGCCTGGTACCAAAATGCCGGGATTCTATCCGGATGCGGCACCGCCGAATATTTTTGAAGGCAATCCGGAGAAACAAATTGAAGCCTTAACCGATTATCTCATGAACATACACAGATTTGTAAAAAATTAATGCTTATTCGACATTTCATAACAAAATCTTTTTTGAGGAGGAATCCATGAAAAAAATAATTACCATAGCATTAGCGCAGTTGATAGCGGCCTTGGCATTTTCATGCGGAGGCGGGGGAGAGACCGATCAAACTAAACAAACGGCTCCAAAAACCGAATCCGCAGCCGAAACCGGAGCTTACAAAGCGGTAGCGGTCACCGATGGCGGCTCCATCACTGGAAGAGTGACTTTTTCCGGCGCGGTGCCGCCAAAACAAAAATTAGAAGTGACCAAAGATGTGGCGGTTTGCAGCAAAGAACCGCATTACAAAGAAGACCTCGTCGTTTCCAGCTCAAACGGTCTGGCCAACGTCGTAGTTAGTATCTCCAATATCAGCGCCGGTAAAGATCTGTCCTCTCTGGGCACGACGTTTGCCATCGATCAGAATGGCTGCGCGTTCAAACCGCACGTGGTATTGATTCCCACCGGCGCTGAATTAACCATCAAAAACAGCGACGGTATTTTGCACAACATTCACACTTACAGCGAGCTCAATTCACCAGTCAACGTAGCCCAACCGGGATTTAATAAAGAAATGAAACAAACATTCGACCAGGCGGAATTCATCCGCGTAACCTGCGATGTGCATAACTGGATGGGTGCGTATGTTTGCGTGGTTGATCATCCTTATTATGTCGTAACCGATTCCGAAGGTAATTTTGAATTAATAGATGTGCCTGCGGGCACCTATTCCGTCGAATTCTGGCAGGAATCGTTGGGGAAAAAATCCATGGAAGTCACCGTGACCGCCGGTGCGGCTGCGGAAGCCAACATGGAATTTACAGTCGGCAGTTAACTCTCCTCGTATCACTTATTTCATTTAAATATAGAAAGGCGTGTCATTTCCTAATGACGCGCCTTTTTTATTTTGGAGAAAATTCCTGAAAAATTTCGTAAAAACCTCGTTCTTAGAGGGGTAACCTTTCGTTCACTAAGAAAGAGACTGCGTGAAAACCTGTAAAAATTCGCCTCGCACATTCCCCGCCCTACCGGACAAGCTGAAGGAATCTTTTTAGTTTTCAGCTCAGGTGTTATTTCCCTAATTTTTTCCTATAAATAGAAAGCCTTGCCATGGCCATTTCCAAGACCAAAGCAAGGCTTTTTCTGTTAAATATCTGACAATTAGATTTTAAATGGCCGGATCCGGCGGAGTCTTTGGATTGTTATCCCGTTCAATGGAGGGATAAGGGTAAAAATTCCTATTGCGCTCGTTTGTCATGTTATCAACCGCAGGATTCAGGTCGGGATGAAATCTCCGGCTGTCTTCAAATCGCATTCCGGTGAGAAACAATTCAATGGCCCGATTCTTGTAGATTTCTTCCAGGATATCTGTCTGACTGTTTGCATCACCAGTCCAGGCTGCCAAACCCGCATTGACACCGAGTGGGTCATTGGTTTTCTCTCTAACCAGGTTCAAATTGTTGACGGCTTCAGGGAGTTGATTGAGCCGCGCGTATGCTTCGGCCTTGTTGAGTAGCATTTCACCCTGAAGATAAACTGGAATGGGCGAAGTCTGAGTGGTCCAGAATCCCAGCGCTTGACTTAAGGGTTGCCCACCGGCATCGGCATTGGCGGTCCCGGCATCTTCTCCCAGGTAAAATGCAATCCTGCCATCACCCGGTTCTGGAACATAAGCGCCCAACAATCCAAAATTCTTTTGTGGCTTCAGGTCAGAGGCCCCAGGATTTATTCGAAACCATATAGGGTTGACATTGTTTGCATCGTAGTTGTACACTGAACTCACCGGCGTACTAGCATCATTTAGCACGGCATCCGCGTGAGTAATGGCATCGTTAAAGTTCCCTGCCATAAGACTGTAGCGCGACAGACGTGCATTGATACACTTCAGCAAGTTAATATTATCTCCCAACACGTTGTTTTTGAAATCATCTGATATCGCATTCGCATTGATTGCGTCCCTCGCTTCTGTCAGCAAACGGATTGCCTCCGCCAGAACGGTGCCCCGGTCACTGAAAGCCGCATCTCCATTTGGAGAATTCATTATGACCGTCTGTTCCCACATGCCGGCAAGGTATCCCAGGCACATCGC
>JBHHXN010000037.1:0-36774 GCA_046757025.1 bacterium | reverse complement strand
CACCAGTTGGATAAGTTATTATACACAATCCATTCTGGAAAATCAATAAAAAAATATTTTTTTAGTGCCTGTCAGTGATGGGGGGGGTATTCTTACGTCGTTTAGTAGGCGGGCATTTAATTTTTACTGGACAGACTTCCTGGTGCGGGCCGAAATAAATTCGGGAAAGCAGGAACTGCCCGTTTCGACTTCGTTTGAAGCCTGCCCTGAGCAAGGTGAAGGGATAAGCGCTGCGATGGAAGAATCTCTGACCACGAATGTTTGTTCACCTAACCATGCTCAGGAGTATGAGATTCTTCGCGCTCTCGCTGGGCGGGCTCGCTCCGAATGACAAATTTGAATGACTGCTGAGCAAACTGGATGACCTGACTATTCGAAGGATTCGTGCCATCAGGGGCTATTGCAAGAGGAACGGCAGCGGCGAGATGTTTGGACCCGTGGCCGTGGTTCCCGCAAAGGTGCCGCGAAAATGGGTGCTGTCTCTGGTGGCAAATTGAATGAATCCAGATTCGATGGTGTAGGCTATTTCCGCCACCTCTAATTTGTTGGTGTTTACATCCCACCAGTCTGAAATTTTTATGCCTTTTAAAAAAAGTCCGTTAAAAAACTCCAGCGGTCCGATTCCGAAGGCGTCACCGTTTTTAATGGGGAGAACACTGGTATTGGTTTTGGTGCCTAAGACAAAGATATCCGCTTTGCCGTTGCCCAGCGGATGAAAGCCCACGACGGTGAAGCCTTCGTTTTGGGTGCCGAGATCGTTTTCCTCTAACTTGACGAGGGTGGCGCCGACGGCGTCATTCTGGATTTGGCCGATCGCCAGGGGGCCAGACACCGAAAACGCACCGGAATCGTCTCCGGAATATTTAAATGAAAGGGAACCCGAGCCAAAGGGGGCGCCGTCTTCGTTGGTAAGATCTTCTGGCATGATGGCTACCACGTCAAATTGGCCGTTGGTGATATTCACGATGGGCGCCGGCTCTTGTTTGTTTTCGCTGTCCGTGCCACAAGCAGCAATAAAGCCACAGAGCGCCAGTACAAAAATTAAACGACTGTTTTTCTCAAACCACGGAAATGCGGAATTGCAAAGCATAATCGATTTCATGGTGCTCCTGTTTTTTTGAAAGAGCTCTTTGGAAAGGTGACAGGTCATTTAGTCAATTTTTTAATACGGTAACTTTACGAGTTAAGTACCCCACAAAATGTCTATCCATTTTAGTTCCGTAAACTTGTTTAATTGTCATTTTGAGCGACTTCGAAGGGCTCCTTTAGAATGAAAATTTCTGCGTTAAAACCGTAAATCTACTGAGGATTACCTGTCCTCGTGGGGTAAATTAAATGAACATTTCAACCTGAAAATAATACTCTGCTCAGCGTACTGAGGAAGCGTTTGTGTGTGATATTCAAAAAGTCGCTTGAAAAGCGGAAATGGCAGCCATACCGCGTTAATAAATGTCGACCGGTATGTTTATCGCCAGTGCGATTATTCGTCCACTTTTATGGCATCGGGGTTTTCTTCTGCAGCGCCAGCACTGCCCAGCGTAAAGCGAAACGTGAGTATGGCCGCGGTGACGATGCCGCCCACGAGCAAAGCCGATAAAAAGCTGCGTTTTGATTTTTCTTCTTTTGCGAGAGTTTGCACAAACTGTTTTTGAAACAGATTCAATTCGTTGGAAATTTTGCTGTACTCTTTGTTGATCATGTAGCGATGGATGCGCTCGTTTGCGGCATCGAATCGGATCAGCTCGCCCACTAAAAAGAACGGTTCGCCATCGGTATTTTGATTTTCTAATGTACCCGTGAACAGGTGGTCAAATTGATATTGATTGGCAAACGTGCGGAAAGAATCCACATCCTGGTTTTCAATCAGTTTGCCTATTGCCTCAGAACCAAACGTTTTCAGTGCGCCGTCCGGCTTGGTGAGTACGATGGACGCGTTTGATTTCAGGAGGTTTGATATTCTGGAAATAAATTCATCCTGCAGCGCCTGCGGCAGGTTTTTGAATTTCAGGCCAACAAAGGCCACGTGCAGCAGATTTTTTTGCGTATCTGCCATGCTCTGCAGATTTGGCGACAATAACAGCATGAAAATCAATAATAGAGTGAGTGCGCTTTTCAATGAGGAACGGGACATGATATTTCCTCCAAATTTGATTTTCAGAAATTATTACTTTTCAGCAAAAATAATCTAATAAAAAATGAAGAAAATGCAAATAGTTTTTTATTGAAGTTCGGAGGCCTGGATTGCAAAACAGTCGGCGGCAATTTCCGTTGGTGTCTTCAAATATCACACAACGGTATTATTGTTACACCATAATAGAATTTTTTGCATGTTAAGACTTTAAGTTAAAATTTTACAATTTTTGCATAATCCCTATGCAAAATATTTCACACAACGCGGCTTTTAAGCGGAGTACCTGGTGATTTGAAATGTTAGGCAATTACTTGATAAATCACTGTTTATCAGAGAATGACCAAAGGTTCATGTTCTGATGGCACATTATTGGCAACGCGAACATTGAAAAAAAGTGCATTTCTGAGTTTCAACTTCCACAATGAAAATTTAATAAAATACACTCAATAAATTGGTCTTGTTGTAAAACAGGCGGTTACAATTGGGTCGGTTGGCGTATTTATTAATTTTACACCTCACCCATTTCAATTCGCTTTTCTTATTTTGCCATTATAGATTCTCAAACGTGAATGTTTGAGCAGCAATTCTTAGACGGTTTGAATTCAAAAACCAAATAAAGCAATTATTCTTTTTTAGTTCAAGGACGATCCTGCTTACTGCATTGGTAAGCGCATTCAGGATTTTTCGTGTTCGAATCAAATGTTAACGCATAATCACAAATTTTCTTTTTCATCGAAGATATTTTAAAATATCAATTCAGCATTAAAATCACGACAAGAAAGGAGGTGAGATTTTTTTTGTCATAAATACTTTAATTTTAATAATACTGGAACAGGTAATTAATTTGAGGAGAATGGTATGAAAAAGGTAGTTTTAGTATTATTGACCTGTACACTGGCATTCACCCCGGTCTGGCTGGCCGCACAAGAAGATGTCACCATCAAAGGGGTGGTTTTCGACGATGTGGGCAATCCTTTGCCGGGCGCGAATGTTTATATCAAGAACACCACTTTTGGGTCTGCTACAGACACCGACGGCGCTTACAGTTTTCACGTTCCTCCAGAAAATGTTCGTGGCCAGGAAGTGGTTCTGGAAGCGCAATTTATCGGATTTCGTTCGAGCTCGGCAAACGTCACGCTCTCGCCGGGAACCATCACCCAAAATTTTGAGCTCAACATCGATGTGCTGGAGTTAGGCTCAGTGGTGGTTACGGGTTTGGGATCTTCCCAGATCAAAGAAAAACTGGGGGTTTCCATCGCGAAAGTCAAACCGCAAACGGTCATCAAATCCGGAGAAGCCAACGTGGTGCAGGCTCTGGCCGGGAAGGCGCCGGGCGTGCACGTGCAGCAGTCCAGCGGCGACCCGGGTACCAACAGCTTCATCCGCATTCGCGGTGCGGCTTCCATCGACCGCAGTACGCAGCCGTTGTTTGTGGTAGATGGCGTGCCCATCTCCAACCGCACGGACTATACCATCGGTTCCAATGGCGGTACCGAAACCACTAATCGGGCCGCGGACATCAACAGCGAGGATATCGAGTCCATCGAAATATTGAAAGGCGCGGCCGCCGCGGCCATCTACGGCTCGCGCGCTTCAAACGGCGTGGTCTTGATCACCACCAAGAGTGGACGTCCGGGCAAAACCAATATTTCCTACAAATTCAATATTGGCGCAACCAAGCAAACCAAATTTTACCCCGTGCAAAGATGGTTCGGTCAGGGCACCAAAGGCGCTTTCGTGAAAAACTACTCCCGAAGCTGGGGCCGGCCGTTGAATGTTCCGGGGGCGCCGCATTATGATCCGAATTTGCCGGAAGATACGGTTTTTGACCACGGCCGGGAAATCACCGGCACCGGCTGGGAAAATGAGAACAATCTCACCGTGTCTGGCGGTAACGAATTGACCACCTTCTTTCTGTCATTTGGTCGTCTATATCAAAAAGGGCACTGGAAAGCGGGCTCCGATTACCAGCGATATACGGCTCGTTTAAAAGCGTCTCAGGTTATCACGGACAAATTTAAACTGACGGCCAACATAGCTTATGCCAACACCGATGCCAATTATTTGCAAAGAGGGGACAATGCCATCGGTTTGCAGCTCGGGAATCTCAGAACGCCGCCGGAATTTAACAATTTACCTTATCTGGATCCCGAGACCGGCTTTCACCGCTCCTACCGTTACAGCGAAGCAAAAGTGCTGAAAAAGAGCCGTAGGTTTGACAATCCGTTCTTCATCATGAACGAGCACAGCAACCCCCGGGATGTTGGCCGATTGTACGGTTATTTGAAAGGCGAATACGACTTGCTCGACTGGGTGAAGCTCGACTACACGTTTGGCTCTGATTATTCTAATGACCAGGCCACGTATCTCAACCCGCCCAGCGGCTCTCGGGAAAGCGGCAGAGGACACCTGCGGAAGACCGATTTTGTCTATCATGAGCTCGATGGCAATTTAGTGGTGACGGTGGAAGGCGATAAATTTCTGAGCAAGTACAAAAATATCGATGCGACTCTGATGCTCGGTCACAATATCAACCGACGCAAATACGATCGTTTGCAGACCACGGGCATCGATATGGGGGTTCCGGGATTCAACCAGCTCGACAACACCGTGTCAACCAACTTAAGTACCAATGAATATGAATGGTTGATTCATACGGAATCGTTCTTTGGCCAGGCCACCATCGACCTTTACGATCAATTGTATCTCACGGCTGCCATGAGGAATGACGGTTCTTCGACCTTTGGCAAGAGTCAGAAACGGCACTGGTATCCCAAATTCAGCGCGGCATGGGAATTCACCAAGCTTACGCAAGTACCGTATGTCGATTTTGGTAAATTGCGGTTTGCTTACGGTGAAGCCGGAGTGCAGCCGGGCGTTTACACCACGGTTTCCGGGTTTAGTCTTGCTGGTAAAGGGTTTAGTTTATACACTTCAACCGAGTTGAATCCGACCTATCGCGGTCAAAGCGGATTTTACGCCAGCTCAACTCTTGGCAATGACAACGTAAAACCCGAACGTACCCAGGAAATCGAGGTCGGAACCAATCTCGCTTTCTGGAATTCCCGCATCGGCTTGGATGTAACCTACTATAGAGCTAAGTCAACGGACGTGCTGTTCGACTTAAATGTGGTGCCTTCTACCGGTTCGTTTTCACAGACCCGGAATGCGGCCACCATCGAAAACAAAGGCTGGGAAGTTTCCCTGGATCTGGTTCCCATCCGAATGCGCAATTTTTCCTGGGACCTGGGTCTAATCTATTCAAGAAACAAAAACATGGTCACCAATATGTCCGGAGCGCTGTGGGAACGGGTGGGCCGCTGGGCCTATGCCGGCGAAGGCCATGAGCTCGGTGAAATGCGTTTGAATACTTTCGTACGATTCGGTCGGACGGATTTGAATGGCGGCCGCGGTGAAATGGTGGATGTGGACGGCGATGGTACCAAAGAATACATCGATGAATTCTACGCTGGCCAGTGGGAATATGGCGATGTTTATATTCCGGAGGACGGTTATCCGATCATGTCCGGTTCGCCCATGTGGTCCGGGTTGGACTCCAATCCCGATTGGACCGGCGGCATTCGCAGCGAATTCACCATTTTCAAAAACTGGACCGTATCGGCCTTTGTGGATATGGTGCAGGGACAATACATCATGAACCACGGCGCAGGTGCGCTGTTTTCTTATGGCACCCACGCTGGAACCGCAGATCGGGGCCAGATCAAATCCATTCCGTTAACTGGCAAATTTGGCACGGGTCCCAACGGTCGCAACGACATTAAAGGCATTGGGCCGGGCGCGGAAAACGGCGTTCCGAAACCGGTGGAGCTCACAGAAAGCTGGTACCGTTCGGCCGGCGCCGGTTTTTCTGGCGATGGTTTCCAGTTCACCGAAGACGCCAGTTATGTTAAATTGCGTGAAATCTCCATCAGCTATCGCATGAACAATTCCTTTATTAAAAAAATGGGACTCAGCGATGTCAATTTCCGATTGAGCGCGCGCAACGTCAAGACCTGGACCGATTATACGGGTTTCGATCCGGACACGAATCGCCGACAGGCCACCAACGGCCGCGACAGCGATTACTTTAATCAACCGCAGACCAGGACTTTCAGTTTAACCGTCTATGTTAACTACTAAAATCGGGAGGCGATATCATGATAAAGAGATTTTTTATATTGGTAGCTGTGCTTGCGCTGCTGGCTTCGCTTGTCGGTTGCCGGAATTTCCTGGAAGGCGAGCAACTCGATAACGACCCGAACCGGGCCACGCAAGTACCCACCGACAACTTATTTGTCGGAATGCAGGTAAATATGTACGGCGTGTTAACCGGCCCGCTTAGCTTTGTTCCGGTCATGTTCCTGCAGCAAATGTCCGGGGTGTCCCAGCACTATTCCGGCTATGAATTGTTTGAAATGACCGGCGATGAGTTTGCCGACCAATGGTTCGACCTCTACGGCGGCGGCGGGCTGGTGGATATGAAAGCCTTGAAAACACGAGGCGTTGAGGAAGAAAAACGCACCCTGGTGGGCATTACTAAACTCTGGGAAGCGCTGGCATTCAGCACCGCCTCGGACCTGTGGGGCGACATTCCTTATTCCGAAGCGTGCAATCCCGACATTGCCCATCCAAAATACGACAAACAATCGTTTGTTCGTGATCAGGTTTTAGACCTCATCGACAGTGCCATCGCCGATTTGAATGTCGGTCAAACCAAAACCATCGATGTCTATGACTTCACGTATGCTGGCGATACCGATAAATGGATCGCGGCCGCGCATTCTCTCAAAGCGCGCATTTTGTTGAACTGGGCGGAAGTCAACCCTGAAAATTATGCTTTGGCAATGACAGAAGCCCAGATGGGCATCAAGTCGAACGACGATAACTGGCAAACGCGCCATTCCAATACCAGTGGGGAAGAATCCTTGTGGTATCAGTTCGAATTGCGGCGTTTTGGTTACGTGAGATGCGGCGCTTTCATCGTGGATCTCATGGAAAATGAAAATGATCCGCGCGTGCCGCTTTATTTCGGATTGGATGGCAGTGGCGGTTATTCCGGCTCCAAGCCGGGTGAAAACAACGGCGACGCCAGTTTCCTCAATCCCGAAACCTACGGCGCCGCGGATTGGGATGTGGACCTGCTGACCTGGTACGAAACTCAATTCATCATTGCCGAATGCCAGTACAACACCGGCGACGAAGCCGGAGCGCTGGCCACTTTGAATGACGTCATTCAACCCGGACTGGAAGCAAAATGGGGCCTGGAAGCGAATTCCCTTCCGAGATACACGGGTATTAGCGGAGCAGATGTTCTCAAAGCGATCATGATGGAAAAATACAAAGCCCTGTTTCTGAATGTTCAAATCTGGAGCGACTGGAAACGAACCAATCTGCCGGTGTTTACAGAAACACCGCTGGGTCGAGAGATCCCACGCCGGATGCTCTATTCGCTGGATGAGCTGAATACCAATCCGAATGTCACCTTTCTGGGCTTTTATGTACGCACCGAAAATGACCCCGGAGATTGAATCGGAGCGAATAGCGATGAAAATGCTTGCAAATGAATGACTGAATTCATAAACCCTGCCTCTAATTTTTTAGGCAGGGTTTTTTTATGATTTGAGTGATTGACGATTTGGGCTGGAAGCATTTCGCGAGTGAAAAAACGGCTGGGACAATTGAATTTATCTAAATACTGCCATAAATTGTCAGGCCACGATTATCAACCCTGAAATCGGGGCCTCTTCGCAGTACAAAATGGGAACAAGGTTCGAACAAATGGCTGACGTAGTAAAGCGCAAAGCAAATCCCAATTCCGGCCTTCATTTTTATTAATTCCTAATGCAGCGAAAAGCCGCAAACCGAAAAGCGAAATTCGCAAAAAGGAATTCCAGAGTTGGCTTGTCTATTTCAAAATCTATAGACGACGAATTTCGGTTTCCGGTTTTCGATTTTTATTTTTCTTGGCAAAAAAATGCAAAAGTTCTGAAGTAATACTATAATGAAAGGCGGCCAAATGCGGATTGCCAGCGGTTAGAATACAGCGAAGTCAGTTTGGGATTTTGATAATGGCAAATTGCGATTTGTTCATCGTATTATTATTGTTTATTTGTGATTTTTCGAATCATTATGACCATACTTTGTGGCTGTTTGACGCTAAACGCCTAATACATGGTGATCAAAATGGCGCCGCTGGCATGCCCAAGCCCAAAACGGTTGGTGGCGTCGCCCGGGTTGAGAAACTGGATTTCTGTGATGTTTTCCGTAGCCAGGTTCCTCAGAGATTGGATATCGCCGTGCCGGCTTTCGTTGACATACACGTACGGAAACGAGGCTTGCTCATTTTTGATTGATCGCGTGCCCCGGCCGCGCAGCCAGTGCGGGCGTAAATTATGGATGAGATCATAAGCATTGGCAGCGGAGTTCGCCCGTATCTCTGCGGTGGAAATAGAGTCTCTGTTTCGGCGGGTGAAGTTGGAATTGCCATTTTGGGTAGAGGCACAGGCTCCAAAAACCAGTAGCGATAAAATAACCGGATATTTCAAGAAACGCATGGTTTGCCCTCCCTTTTTCTGATAAAGTGTTTGCCTTATTAAATGATTTAATTTAGATTTTGTTTCTGGGAAACCTTCCAGGTCTCAAATACCTGGAAGGTGTATGAAATTCGAAGACTGAAGGATAGGCGATTACAAAATAGAAGTTGTGGCTGTCGAATTGCAACGAAATAAGCCGGCATTATTTACAAAACGCAGCAAATTTTAGCAGTATCGTTTTACTTGCATCAAATTAGCCGCATTTTTAGGGCTTGCGATAATCTGCTGTTTTCAATGAGTATGACGCTTCAAATGTGAAGATTGACAGAAAGTTAAATCTTGATCAAAATGGCGCCGCCGGCATGATTCAAACCGAATTTGAACGCCGCATCTCCAGCATTATAAAATCGTATTTCGTGGATATTTTCTGTGGAAATCGACGACAGCGAATGGATGTCGCCATGGCGATTCTCGTTCACATAAACCATGGGGAGAGAAGCTTCCTGATGATGCAGGGATTTGAATCCGCGTCCTCGCAACCAGTGCGGACGCAAATTTTTAATGAGATGGTAAGCGTCACCGGCCGCGCTGATTTGGATTTCTTCGGATGAAATGTAGTTGCGATCACGCAATCTGTTTTTTTTAGCAGCCTGATTGCCTGCTGAACAGGCCGAGAGAATCAGGATGCTACCAACGGCAAAAATTGTTAAGAAACGCATGATAATTCATCTGTTTATTTATTCGAAATGAATGGTATAACCAAATATCGCTTGATTTCATTTGGTTCTTTAATGTTATGACATTATGTTCATTAAACGGAGGGATGTGAATATGTTAAATCGGGAAGCCAAAAAGCGTTTATTCTTGTGCTTGCTTTTTTTGGTGAGTGCGGTGTTTTTTTGTGTGTCGGCGTGGGCGCAGAACGCCGAAACCGCTTTACTTAAAGAGATGCAATGGCGCAGCATTGGGCCGGCCAATTTTTCCGGACGCATCGTAGATGTGGAAGCGCTGGACGAAGATTTTCGACACGTCATCGTGGCCTCTGCTTCCGGCGGCGTCTGGAAATCCATCAACGCCGGCACCACCTGGCAGCCAATTTTCGATCATTACGGCAGCGCGTCCATCGGAGACGTGGCACTGTTTCAGCCGGATCCGAACCTCATCTGGGTGGGCACCGGCGAGCCCAACAACCGCAACAGCGTCGCCTGGGGTGACGGCATCTACAAATCCACCGACGGCGGGCAGACCTTTCAAAACATGGGATTGAAAAACACCTTTCAAATTGCGCGCGTGGTGACCCATCCCACGAATCGCGACATCGTTTATGTGGCAGCCATCGGTTACCTCTGGGGCTTTTCGGGAGACCGTGGTCTGTTCAAATCCACCGACGGCGGCCAAACCTGGACGAAATTGAGCGGCGGATTGCCCAATGACGGCAAAACCGGCGCCATCGATCTGGTGATGCACCCCACGAACCCGAACACGCTCTACGTGGCTTTTTACCAGCGGCTGCGCAAACCCTACCGGTTCGATTCGGGTGGGCCAAACGGCGGAATTTTCAAATCAACCGATGGTGGTTCGAGCTGGACTAAGTTAACCAATGGCCTCCCAGAGGGAATTACCGGCAGAATCGGTCTGGCCATCTACCGTAAAAATCCCAAAATCATCATGGCCATCATCGAGCACGGTTATCAGCCGCAACTATATGAAAAAGATTATGCAGATATGACTAAATTGGGCAGCGGCATTTACCGTTCGAAAGACGGCGGCGAAAGCTGGCAGTTCGTGAATCGCTACAACAACCGGCCGTTTTATTACAGCCAGATCCGCATCAATCCTCTAAATGACCAGCGCGTGTATGTTTTGACCACCACCATTCGTCTTTCGAGTGACGGCGGCAAAACTTTTCGCACCGGCGGACTCGAGTTTGAAGGCGGACTGGATTTTCATGCAATGTGGCTCGACCCCACGAACAAAGACCGCTACTATCTCGGAAAAGACAAGGGCTTGACCCTGACGCACGATCACGGCCAGACTTTTGTTTTGTTTGACAATTTACCAGTGGGGCAATTTTACGCCATCGGAGTGGACATGCGGGAGCCGTACTACGTTTATGGCGGTACCCAGGATAACGGCACCTGGGGCGGGCCCAGCTTCAGCAAAGACGTGCGCGGCATCCTCACCGATAGCTGGTGGAAACTGCACTGGGGAGACGGCATGTTTGTCCAGATCGACCCCACGGACTGGCGTAAAGTTTACACCGAAGCCGAGAACGGCAGTTTTCGAAGGTACCACGCCCAAACACGTGCGGTGGAATTTACACGACCCAATCCTGGGAATATCATCAATTATCGGGACTATGTTTCGAAAGAGGAAGATTCGGGGAGCAGCCGTCTGCCGGAACAGTTTCGTTTCAACTGGCGTTCGCCGCTGGTGATGTCGCATCATAATCCCAAAACGTTATTTTTAGGCGGCAACTTTCTATTCAAAACCGTGGATGAGGGCAGTCATTGGCAGATCATCAGCCCGGACTTATCTACAAACGATTCGGTTAAAACCAACCGCGAAAGCGGCGGTCTGACCCGGGATGCGACAGGCGCGGAAACGCATTGCACCATCACCGCGTTTTCCGAATCGCCGCTTAATCCTGCTATCCTCTGGGTTGGCACCGACGACGGCAACGTGCAGCTCACCCGCAATGGCGGGGTGACCTGGAAAAATGTTCGTGAAAATATCTCTGAAGTACCCGCGGGTATTTGGGTGAGCAGGGTGGAAGCTTCGCATTTTGAGGCCGGCGTTTGTTACCTCACCTTCGATGGCCACCGCAGCGACGATTTGTCCACCTGGATTTTCAAGACCAGCGATTTTGGTCAAACCTGGACCAACATTACCAGCAACCTTCCAGATGATCAGCCCATATACGTGATCCGGGAAGATTTGAAGAATAAAAATCTGCTGTTTACCGGCTCTGAGTTTGCTTGTTTTGTTTCTCTCAACGGCGGGACTTCCTGGGCCCGCTTGATGAACAACATGCCCACGGTGGCGTTTCACGATCTGGTGATTCACCCGCGCGACGGCGACCTCGTGGCCGGCACCCACGGCCGCAGTATCTGGATTCTGGATGACATCACGCCTTTGCAGCAGTTGACCGAGGAAGTACTGAATTCAGAAGCGCATATTTTCGACATCCGTCCGATCACCCTCTGGGCCGACGCCACCCGCGGCGGAGTGCGCGGGCACCAGTTTTTTGCCGGCGAGAACCCGCCGTATATTCCCAAAAGAGAAAATATCGTACGCGCGAAACTGGTCAGCGGCGGTTTGATCAATTACTATCTCAAATCAACTTCGAAAAAAGAAGTGGTCATGAAAATCACCGATATTCGGGTCAGCCGGAGTCGGCGTCTGGTAGTGTCGGGGGCAGTGGGGATAAACCGCGCCCTGTGGGATTTACGCTGGGACCCCACAGAAAATCAACGGCAGCGGTTCAAAAGTCGCATGCACAAAGCCTTTGCCCAGCTTTTGAAATTATCCGCACTGTCGAAAACTCAGGTAGATTGGATCAAGGCTGTCAAAAAAGAGTTTGAGGAAGCCAGAAACGATGAAGAGTTAAATGTAGTGCGGGATAAACTGGTAGAGCATTTTCGCGACGTACGCGCCCTGCGCCGGTTTTTTGTGGGCCGAATACGCGGCGCTGTGGCGGCGCCCGGCGAATATCTGGTGAAATTGACCGTCAACGGCCGCACCTACCAGAATACCCTCACCGTGCGCCGGGATGCGGTTTTTTAGGATTCGTTTTTGTGAGAAAGCTGCGTCATTTTTCTGGCCAATGAGTGCGATTCACCCAGACCGCAGGGGTGCAGAGTAAAGATCTGAAAAACCTCAGTGAGTCTTGGCGTTCAAATAATTTATTATGGGGTGTCGAAGAGGAGAAATAAGATGGTCGAAAATCTGAGAGTTATAATATGAAAGGATTCCAATTTAGCTGCTGTTTGTGGTTGGCTCTGGCTACGGCCAGCCTGGCTCAAGAAACCACTGAACCCCAGGTAATACATGAGCTCGTTGGGGATAAAATCGACAAAGCAGAGCGAGAAAAGTATCAACTCTTTTCAAGTGTTGAAAATTTTCAGTCGGCAATTTTTTACAAAAGCGATTCCAGTACTTTTGTTTTGCAGTTGGAAACGTTTGAGGATGGCAAAACGCACCAGCAAACCATTCCGGTGAGCTGGCTCTACTTGCAGGATATTAGGGGACAAATAGAAAAGGTGGCCGAAAGCCAGCGGACGCCCACACTCATGCTCAAAACCATCGAAAAGGAGCGCAAAAGAGGCCGAGAACTTTTTCCAGGTTACGCCGGGTCGCTTTTCGGCGGCTGGGTGACCAATCTCTTCGTCTTTGGACTCAACGGCGGTTCTGGTCCTTCAAGAATGGAGCTGTATCTGGTGTGGGGAATGGGATCGGCATTTTTTTGCGCGGCCGGTGTGCAAACCGCCGGCCAGTTTGACGACGGTTGGCGCACCTTCGGCGCAGCCTTTCTGGGCGGTCTGGCCGGTACGGCCGTGGGCATTCTCGCTTTTGAAGGCAGCCTGCAAACAGAAAATGCCGGCCTGGTGGGGCTGGTGATTCTTTTCGGTAAACCCTTGCTGACATCTTTCGGCGCCATACAGGGGTACTACGCAGCAGCCCGGACTCCCTACAAAGGCGTGTTGAATCTCAACAAACATGGAATGCGTTTGAACATGCCTGCCCTGGATATTCAACTGCAAAAAGATTTGCCCGCTGGTGAAAGGCCGACAGTCGTTTACCGCATGTCTTTGATCAACGTTAGATTTTGATGTTTAGTTCATTGTGTACGGTTTTATTTGTAACCTGAATTGAGCGATTTAGCGTTGAATGGTGCTTTCTACGGGTCAAACTGTTCGGAATCATGGGTGTTCACGCTTTAGCGTGTTTTTACCCTCAGCCAGGAGGTCTTCGGGAAGATAGGGTCGTTTTCGTTCAGACACTGGATGGTTCATGGTAGCGCGATTTATTTTAATTTGTTTGAAATTCAAGAGTACCGATTTATGCCATCATATAAATTGAAGTGAACCCTAACCCAGATTCATCTTAAGGAGGCGCAATGAATTTACCAAAAGATGTGAAAAATTATTTTAGAGCAGGGTGTTTTGCACTGCTGCTATTTTTAATTCCAGGCAACTTCGCTGCAGCCCAACCCGGTACGCCATATTTGGTGGCAGCGCAGGATTCCGATTATTCGCAGGTCATCTCCCGGGCGCGGGAAATGCTGCAAACGCACATCGACACGCTGGGAATTCCCGGCTTGACCGCAGCGGTTTTGAAAAACGGCAGCATCATCTGGGCGGAAGGATTTGGATACGCAGACGTGGAAAATCGCGTGCCGGTTTGGCCGCACACCAAAATGCGCATCGGCAGCGTGTCAAAATCACTGACTTCCGTTGCCGTGGCGTTGTTGTACGAGCAGGGTAAGCTCGATCTCGATGCGCCTGTGCAAAAATATGTGCCGTCTTTTCCTGAAAAAAAATACCCCATTACCACACGTTTGGTGGCGGGCCATCTGGCGGGCATCCGGCACTATCGCGGACAGGAATTTTTAATGAACCGGCATTTTGACAGCGTGACCGCGGGTTTGAATATATTTGCCAGCGATACCCTGCTCTACCGTCCCGGTGAGAAATATCAGTATTCCAGCTACGGCTGGAATTTGATCAGCGCGGTGGTGGAAGGGGCTTCGGGTCAGGATTTCCTAAGTTACATGCGAGAAAACGTCATCCGACCGCTGGGCATGATTCAGACCGTGGCGGACTTGAATGCCGAAATCATCTACAACCGCACGCGTTTTTATGTGAAAAACCAAGCAGGCCAATTGATAAACGCACCTTACGTGGATAACAGCTACAAATGGGCCGGCGGCGGCTATTTGTCCACGGCCACAGATCTGGTGATTTTTGGCAACGCCGTGATCAACAGCGACTTTCTGAAACCGTCCACGGTGGAGCTGCTGTTCAAATCGCAGAAAACAAATTCGGGGAAAGAGACCAACTACGGTATGGGGTGGCGACGTTGGAAAATGAACGGTAAGATAGCCGTGGGTCACACTGGCGGCTCCGTCGGCGGCAACACGGTGTTGTGTATGCTGCCGGATGAAAAAGTGGTAGTAGCGATGATCTGCAACATTTCCGGCGGCCGATTGTTGACCCCCGGTTTGGAGCTGTTAAAACTGTTCGGCGATGGTATGTAGTTATTGACCTGAGTTGCGGAGGATGGAACGAGTTCTAACAAACTAATTGAGAGGAATCAAAATGAAATTAAACTTCCAATTTTATCTCTGCATGCTGATGGTTTTCTTCTTAGCGAGTTTTGCGTGCGGACTGCGAACTTCTGAATTCGATTTGATAATCAAAAATGCGCGTATCATCGACGGCAGCGGCGGGCCAGCCTTTGAAGCAGACCTGGGTATTCGAAATGGCAAAATAACCCGTATCGGCGCCCTCCCTGCCGATCGAGCAGAAAAGATCCTCGACGTAGAGGGAAAGGTTGTGGCGCCGGGATTCATCGATATGCACACCCATGCCGAGCGTAAAATATTAGAGATTCCTTCCGTGGAGAACTACATTCGGCAGGGGGTCACCACGGTAGTGGGCGGCAACTGCGGCGGCTCACCGTTTCCCATCGGAGCGTTTTTGCAGGCCGTGGAGGATACCGGCTGCGCGTTGAATCTGGCGCTTCTGGTGGGGCACAACACCATCCGCAAAGAAGTGATGGCAACCGAAAACCGCCAACCCACTGCCGAGGAGCTGCAGAAAATGATAAATCTCACCGAGCAAGCCATGCAGGAAGGGGCTGTGGGTTTGTCCACGGGATTGAAATACGTTCCAGGCGCGTATGCGAAAACCGACGAAGTGATTGCTCTGGCAAAAGTGGTGGCTGAAAACGGCGGGTTCTACGCTTCGCACATGCGGGAAGAAGGCCGCGGATTGATCGAGGCGGTAAAGGAAACCATCGACATCGGTAGACAAGCAGGCCTCCCGGTTCAGATCTCGCATCACAAGGCGGTGGGGAAGTCCACCTGGGGCCAGAGCGTCCAAACATTGCAGTTGGTGGATGACGCGGTGGCTGAAGGTCTGGAGGTGACGCTGGATCAGTACCCGTATCCCGCCACCAGCACCCGGCTGACCGTGGTGTTCCCGGCCTGGTCACTGGCAGGGGGAAAGGAAAAAATTCTCCAGCGGTTAGCGGACCGCACTCAACGCGAAAAGATCAAGCAGGGAATTATGGACAACATTCTCTTTGATCGCGGCGGCGGCGATCCCGCCAGCATCGTGGTTTCATCTTTTGAACCCGACCCCACACTGGAAGGGAAAAATCTCACGGAAATAACCCGTTTGCGCGGAAAACAACCCACTGTGGCGAACGCCGCCGAAACTCTCATGGATTTGCAGGCAGAAGGCGGTGGCAGAGGCATCTATCACTGTCTGGATGAAGCGGACATTCAGCGAATTATGCAGCATCCGTTGACCATGCACGGCTCCGATGGCGCCACCATCGAATTTGGTAAAGCCAAACCACACCCTCGCAGCTACGGTACCTTTCCGCGGGTTCTGGGTCGTTACGTGCGTGATAAACAAGTGATTACGCTGGAAGAGGCCATCCGTAAAATGACCTCTCTGCCAGCCAGAAGGCTTGGACTGGCGGATAGAGGCCGCATCGTGAAAGACGCATGGGCTGACCTGGTGATTTTCGATCCAGAGAAAATCCTGGATACCGCCACCTGGGAGCAGCCGCATCAATTTCCCATCGGCCTACTTTATGTGCTGGTAAACGGCGAAGTCGTTGTGGATGAACAGGGCTGGACCGGCGCGCTGCCGGGGAAAGTGCTCTACGGTCCTGGAAAAAAATGACCGTTTTCATTTGAGTGCGATGAATCGACTCGTTAAAATAGTCCCGATAGTTTGCTTGGTCTTGAGCGGATTGTTCAGCGCGCTTTCTGCTCAGACGCCGGTGGTGGTGGTGGCGCCGCGGCTCATCCGGCTGAATCTGGACGGCCACATTCTGGCGGTGCCCTATTTTAGAAACTATTCACTGGATCAAATACATGACTATATCAAACGGGCGGTCATTGTCATTCACGGCAGCAATCGCAACGCCAGAGATTATTACGAACGGATTCTCAATCCAGCCCGACGCGCCGGCCGGGCAGACAGCACCACCCTCATTTTGGCGCCGCAGTTTCTTTTAGAGATAGATATCGAAGCCTTCGATTTACTCGATTACACGCTGTTTTGGAGCAGCAGCGGCTGGAAAAAGGGCGATGAATCACAGGCCTCTTTTGAGCATGAGCGCCCAGCCGAAATCAGCTCCTTTGCCATCATCGACACCATTCTCTTCAGACTGGTTTCGCTGAATCCAAATCTTCAAAATATCGTGCTGGCCGGGCATTCGGCAGGCGGTCAGTTTGTGAATCGTTATGCAGCGGGGAACCAAACCGAAGCGGTGTTGATGTCGGAATTTGGCATTCAGATGACCTACCTGGTGGCGAATCCATCCTCTTATTTGTATTTTAGTGAAAAACGCCGGGTCGGTGGTCGCCTGGATCAGTTTGCTGTGCCGTCTGAAAATACCATACAAGACTGTCCAAACTATCACGACTATAAATACGGTTTGAAGTTTCTGAACCGGTACATGAAGCGCGTAGGCGCGGAGCGGATTCGAGCTCAGTACCCGCAGCGAAGAATGGTTTATTTTCTGGGTGCAGATGACAATAATCCCAACTCTTCGAGTCTGGACAAAAGTTGCGCCGCCATGCTGCAAGGAAAGCATCGTCTGGAGAGGGGGCGTGTTTACTACCACTATTTGCAAGAGGAATTTGGCGGCAGTATCACGGAGAAGCACAAACAGGTGATTCTGCCCGGCGTCGGGCACAGCTCCGAGCAGGTGTTTGCGTCGGATTGCGGAGTTTATTTTTTGTTTGATTATGGCGATTGTGAAAAGGTAACAGGCGTTGCTGAGACCCGCGTCGGGGTGCCGCCAGACCGGCTTATTTTGCGGCAGAATTATCCCAATCCATTCAACGCCGAAACCCGCATCGAATTTCATTTGCTACTGAAAACGCCCGTGAAGCTAAATGTTTTCAACTTGAGTGGCGGTCTGGTAAAGGAGCTAATCTCAGGTGATCAAATTTGGCCGGACGGCGCGCATTCTGTCATCTGGAATGGTAAGGATGAATCCGGCAGGGAGGTGAGCTGCGGCATGTATTTTTATCAAATCAAGATCGACCAGGCTTTGCAAACCAAGCGCCTGATCCTGCTCAAATAAGGAAAAATGGCAGATTGGGTTTAAAGGGTTGACTGAGTGAGTGAAAAACGAGGAAAATTAGATGGGCGAGGTCATTTTGAGCAAAGCAAAGAATCTCGTATTTATGTTTCAGTTTAAATAGTGCTTGACCAAAACGACCCAATCTTCCCGAAGGCCTCCTGGCCGAGGGTGAATTCCTATCTGGTTCGGCGGGGCCTGTCTTTAGCTTTGTCGAAGGAACACTATCGCGAAGAGGTTTTTATCTCGCGTATTTCTCGAGTTTTCGTTCAGACGCTAAATAGAGTCCATCCGTAAAGAGCCCTTTTTTGTCAGTCCCGCAATCTTTAAGCGGGAATCCATTGTTCCGTTAGGCACGAGATTCCCGATGAGCTTGTCCCTGCATGTTTTAAGCAGGGAGCACTCGGGAATGACGATGACGGATGGACACTAAATAGTGCTTGACCCAAAAGGCCATTTTTTACCCTGCTTCGCACTGCACAGATGACAAGAAAAGAGATTTTTCGATCGATCACGATTTGGTACAAGTTTTAATTGGCCGATTTCAATGGAGATTATTCCGGCTTCTCGGTCATTTGTTTTAGCTGCTCGCGCTGCCATTTAAAATCTACTTTGCTGGAGTAGAAGCGCTCTGGATTTTCGATGGCCCAGATCTGCTTGAGAATAATGAAATTGTTCGGACTTTTTTGCAAAGCGCTTTTCAGTTGTCTGAGCGCAAGTGGTTTGTTTCCCTGCTGAATGAGTAACGCGGCCAACTGAAACCGCAGCTCTGCTTCCGGCGATTCGAACCCCATGGCTTTTTCGGGTTTGGAAAGGCCTTTTTGTGTGAGGGCGCTTTGGCCATTTCGCAGCCAGTTACTAAGCTCTTCGTAAGATTTCGAAGAACTACCGTTAAAATGCTGCGGCCCGCGCACGACTCTGCCGGTTTCGTCGTAAAGGATGGTGAGAGGCACATAGTTGACCTGGAAACGACTGCCCAATTGGTTTTCCCGGTCGATGAGCGTCACATAACGAGCATGGGCTTTTTTCAGCCAGGGCAGGGCCTTTTCAGCCCCCTGCACATCTTCTGCCACCGTCACCAGCTCGAAATTCTGATCCTGATTCGCCTCGTAAAATTTTTGCCACCCGGGCAAATATTCGCGGCAGGCTCACCAAGAAGCCCAGGCGAATACGATGACCTTTTTACCTTTGAAATCCGAAATGGCCACCGGATTGTCTTGCATATCGGGTAAGGTGAAATCTGACACGGCCGTGTTCAATTGCCCGGACTCCGATTGGTACGGGCGTAAACTCAGCAGCAATTCCGCCTGTTCGGCGTCCCAAACAATGTGGCCGTTCAACGCTTTCACCAGATGCCGTGCCGGCACGTATTCCTGGCCATGTTGAAATTGAATCGATGTTTCCCCTGTGTTTTTCGAGAACGGAATGCAGATTTCGTTCAGGCAGATGCCCAGTTTGTCGTCTGTGAGATTTTTCCTGGTGAGCCCAAATTCCGTTGCCAATAAAGTCATGGGCAAAAACACTTCCTGGCTGCCGATCAAAGCCGTGGATTCATGCCAGGTTTTGGTGGTGCTTTCAAATACCTTGATTTTTTGCATCGACAGGGATTTCGCCTGTGCCGCAAAGGCGAAGGCGCAGAAGCCTATTAAAAATATCCCCGCTTTTGAGAAATTAAACAGAAGCATGATGTAGCCCTCCGGTAAAATTTTCAGAATTTAGATTTTTACAATGATAAAAAATAATTGCGACTGCCTTGGCAAAACGAGTCAAGTTTGCTGGTGATCAAACGAAAAAAGTCCTGGGCGTCCGGACCAAACAATCTTTGAACAGAAATTGTGCAAGCACCACCAAATACTCCTGAGCGGGGCCTTGCCTGATAATCTACCCAAGTCCTCGGTAACAAAAAGAAATGATTGAACAACCAAGTTCACGATTTTTCCGGATACAATACCACCTTCACGTAATTTTCATTGTTAAAATATCTTTGCGCCGCATGCTTGATGTCCTCCAAAGTCAGCGCCTCAATTTCCTGGTCATACTCGAGTATTTTCAGGGGGTCTTCCTGGTGGTAGTAGTAAGATTGCAAAGCGCCCAGCCAGAAACGATTTTCCTTTAAATCGGTTTCGCGATTGCGGCGCTGGGTTTCTTTTACTTTTTGCAGATATTTTTCAGTGGTGCCGTAAATTCGCAAGCTGTCGATTTGATGAAAAATGGTGCGGGTCAGCTCGTCCACGCGCTCGGGGGCGCAGCCAAAAGAAATATTGATGCGGTATTCTTCTCGCGGATAGTGGGTAGTCGAAGCCCAGACGCCCACGCTGTAGGTGCCGCCCAGCTCTTCACGCAAAACTTCCCGCAGTTTAATTTGCAGGACGCTGACCATGGCCGTGATGTGGTGGCGGTTTTCCCGGTTCCAGTTGAAATTTCCTGTAAAAATGAGGCTGACCCGGCTCTTGTGCTCCAGCCCTTTCAACACTTCTTTCTCGATGACACCTTTGGGCGGGTGGATGCCGTCGTCTTTGCCCGTCTCTTTGCGATGAATGGCCGGCAGCCCGCCAAGATAGGTTTGAATGAGCGGCTTCATGTTGTCGAGTTCAAAGTTTCCAACAAAAAAGAAAGTAAAGTCGCTGGCATCCGCAAAGCGGTCCCGGTAGATTTGGAACGATTTCATCATGTCCATTTCGTCGAGCACCGCTTCCGACCACGGTCTGCGGCGAAAATGGTAGTTGGCCATGGTCACACGCAGGGTGTCCTGAAAGGCGGCATTTGGACTGGCGTGCCGATTTTGAATGGCGCCCTTGATGCGGTTTTGAAAGGACAGAAAGGCAGTGCTGTCGATTCTGGGCGCGTTAAAATACAGATAAATAAGCTGCATCATGGTTTCCAGATCCTGGGGCGCGGCGCCACCGGACAACCCTTCTTCTAATGAATTGATCCAAGGCGATACCCGCACGATTTTACCGGCGAGTTTCTTCTGCAGGCCAATCAAATCAAATTTGCCCAACCCGGATTCTTCCACGATGGCGGTGGCCGAAATCGCGGCCACATATTGGTCGTCGGAAACCAGCGAATGGCCGCCCGGACTGCTGGCGCCGAAAAGAATTTCATCGTTTTTGAAGTCAGTGGGTTTCAGAACCACTTTGACGCCGTTTGATAAGGTCCATTCGGTGACGTCCAATTCCGGAATGGTTTTTTCTGACACAATTTCACCGGGAACGGGTGGGTGCTCCACCAGCGGCAAATCCGTCACATGATCCACGTAAGCGGAGACGGACCTTCTGGTCGCTGCGTTCAGAAGTTCGGTCAGCTCGCTTTCTGTGGGGATGGGCACGTCTTCCTTTTCTGGTGCGCTGACCATGACCACGCGGCTTTTCTCGCTCAGCCATTGATCGGCCAAACGGTTGACTTCGGACAGTTGAATCTCGGGAAGGAATGTTTTGAAAAGCTCAAACTCCACTTCGATGCCGGGCAGGGGTTCGCCAGTGAGAAAATTGCGAATGTATTCATCGGCATAATTGCTGGATTCGGTTTTATCGCGTTCGTTAAAAGCCCGCTCCATGCTGCGCAGTAAGGCGGTTTTTTCGCGATCCAGCTCCGACTGCGTGAAACCATGCTGTTTTACGCGGTTGGCTTCCAGCAGCAGCGTTTCCAACCCGGACAGGATCTGATTTTCTTTCACCGCCGCCACTAAATAGTAAAAATCTTTGGAGCGTACGAATCGACCGTTGTTCGAATAGGCTTGTAAAAAAGGCGGTTCGGGTTTTCGCAGCAGTTCCGCCAGACGATTGTTCAACATACTGTTGTACAACAGCTCCAGGATAGTTTGTCGGTAAGCGCCGTAGGTTTGCTCATCATGGACGTCGTGTTTGTGATAAACGCTGACGTTGGTGCCAGTGGCTTCTACGTCGGTGGCGATGGCAAACAGGGTTTCGTCATGATCGGGTACGGGAAACAGCGGCCGAGCTTCAACCTCCTGCACGGGCGGGATGCGAGAAAAATGGCGTTCGATGATATCTTTGATGGTAGCCGTATCGAAGTCGCCTACCACCGCCACCGCCATCAGATGCGGGCTGTACCATTTGCGGTAGAAATCGAGAAACGCCTCTCTGGGCGCGGTTTCGAGAATGTCTTTTTTTCCGATGGGCAATCTTTCGGCATAGCGAGAATTTTTGAACAGGATGGGAAACTGTTTGTTGAGCATGCGCGCGGCAGCGCCGCGTCCCAGCCGCCGTTCTTCGATGACCACTCCGCGTTCTTTTTCTATTTCCTCTTCCTCAAAACGGATGTTATGCGCCCACTCTTCTAAAATCTGGAAAGCGGTTTCGACGATTTCGGCGTCGTCGGTTGGGATCTGCAGAGTGTACACCGTTTCATCGAAACCGGTGTAGGCGTTGATGTCTGCCCCGAATTGCATGCCGATGGATTCGAGGTAATCGATGATCTCCTGCCGAGCAAATTTTTTAGTGCCGTTGAAGGCCATGTGCTCGATAAAGTGCGCGATGCCCTGCTGATCGTCTTCCTCCAGCACCGAACCCGCGTCGATGGCCAGCCGCAGCTCCGCACGGTTCTCGGGTTTTTTATTCTCGCGAATATAGTAGGTGAGCCCGTTTTCCAGGGTGCCCACGGTGATTTTCGGGTCCAGTGGCAGCTTAGCATGCAAATCCAAAGCCAGGGATTTTTGTGCACCGGAGCTTTGTGCCTGCAATTCGGCAGCTCCGACAGAGCAGAAAAACAGCATCATGCCGGTTAAAAGAACTTTTAAGTCGTTCATATTAATTCCTTAAAAATAAGTGTTACATGCAAGTTGTTTAATTGAGGGCTTTCAACCAGAGTACTTCGTACCGTTCCAGGGTAATGGAAAGTTTCGCATTTACCGTGTTAAAACGCTTGTACGTCAGGATATCCCGAAAGGATTCATTCTTGAAACCGGCTTTTCGAACATTTAATGAAAAAGACTGCTGCCGGTCGGTTACGTTGGTGATGGTCAAGATGGCCTCTGAGCCATCCTCGGTGGTGCGTACCAGCGTGAAAAAAGCATCAGAAACATCCAGAATTTTTTGCGGCGAATTTGGGTGAAAAGCTTTTTCATTGATTCGGATATGCAGCATATCCACGAGCTGGTAAAAAATCATGGATGTGGAGGTGTTGACGTCATTCAGATGGTTTAGCAGATCCTGTTTGCTGAATGTTTTGCGGTTGATGCTGCGAGTTTGTTTTTCTTCCAGCACGGCTTCGGCGTCGTTTTTCGAGCCCAGCAATCCATGTAGATAAATGCCGGGCACGCCCATGAACACCAGCGCAATGGCTCGGGATGCGAGATAGCGTTTCACCTGAAATTCGGTGGACTCATCCGAATCTTCGCGGTTGATGGCGCTGTACCAGGTGATGTTAAATTCGTACGGACTTTCAGTACCGTCGCCGTTGTTTTTGTAAGAAATGAACCCGCCATGCTCGAGAACTTTCAGCGCCATCAGGTCGATTTCTTCGGGGCTTAAAATATTGACCACCGCCATGATCCCGATGCCGTCGTGGGAGTCCAGAAAGTTAAAATAGGTAGCGGCGGGCGAAATCGGTTTGACGCTGGCGGCCCATGTGGTGAGCCGGGCTGCGTTGCCATTCTGAAAGGTGTGCAAAACCAGCGGCGGCAGGGCAAAGTTGTAAACCATTTGTGCTTCATCAAACCCGTTGCCAAAATAGCGAATGTTGTCTTGGTGGGGCACGTTGGTTTCGGTCACCAGCACCACTTCGGGCGCCACGGCGTCTAAAATATCGCGGAAAAGTTTGATGGTAATGTGGTTCTGGTTCAGGTGTACGCACGAAGTTCCCAGCTCTTCCCACAAATACGACACGGCGTCCAGCCGGATGAAGTCCGCGCCCCGCCGTACGTACATAAGCAAAATTTCCACCATCTTCAGCAGTACGCGGGGATTGTGGTAATCGAGATCGATCTGGTCCGGACTGAAAGTGGTCCACACCAGACGGCTGCCGTGGATGGTGTTGAACGGCGTCAGGATATCCGAGGTGCGCGGTCGAACGATCAACTTCAACTGATCCTCGGATAATTTTTTTTGCGTGGAGAATTCCGTGAAAAAACGCCGATATTCTGGATTGCCGTTTAAATATTCTTGAAACCAGCGGCTTTTGGCGGAGACATGATTAAACACGCCGTCGAACATCAAATAGAAATCTTTTTTGAGATTCAAGATATGCTCCCATGTGCCTAATCTGGGATCCACCTCTTCAAAGTCCATTACCGCAAAACCGCGGTCCGACGAATACGGAAAAAACGGCAGAATGTGCA
The DNA here is from genome assembly GCA_046757025.1 of bacterium. Classification (GTDB taxonomy): domain Bacteria; phylum Zhuqueibacterota; class Zhuqueibacteria; order Oceanimicrobiales; family Oceanimicrobiaceae; genus JBHHXN01. Next base: position 12,482 of record JBHHXN010000037.1, on the reverse strand, counting down.
AAGTGTTGAAAGCGCCTTTTAAATACTGTTTGCACAGTTCGGACAGGGTTTCAAGAGGATGCTGGCCCTCACAATAGATCAAATCGCCGTACGTGATCAAAATGACGTGCCGTTCTGTGAGGCGCTCTGCGGGATTAAACCTTTTTTCCCTTTCGATCATTTCCTCCGATTTATGCGCATAGTACACTTTTAAAATTCGTTCCAGTTCTTTAAAGCACGGTCGCGCCCGCCGCTCGCCATAAAGGGCGGTCAATTTGGAAAAGATGCTTCGACGAAATTTTTCTGATAATTCAAAAACAGGACGTTCGTAATTCGGCTGCAGATAGTGATGCCGGTAACGGTCCGGTGCGCCCTCGTTCTCTAAATTGTCGCTCTCTGATTTCAACGTTTGTTCCTTAATTAAAATTCAACTCATGACGATTCATAACTGACCACGGCTGAGTGGACATCGTCAAAACACTTTAATATTTTATTCAAATGTGTGAGATTGAGCACGTTGACGACGGTTTCAGAGGGTGCGGCCAGCCGGATATCGCCGCCATTTGAGCGAATGAGGGAAATGCGGGAAACCAGCGAACCTAGCCCGCTGGAATCGATATATTTGTTCTGGCTCAAATCGATGACGAATTTAAACCGCCCCTCTTCGACTAAGGATTTCAAATGCACCCGAAAGGACTCTGAAATGCTGTAATCGAACTGATCGGGAATTTCTATGACGGTGACCGCCCCATCTGAAGCAGTGTAGGTATTGAAGTCCATTTTTTATACTTTGATAAAATTGTGGTGAGTTGATTTTTCCCTGGATTAAAAGTAAATTGGTTATTGTTCCCCTTGAAGGGACCACCGGGGTGTCCGGTTTTTCCTTTTAGGATCATCCCTTCAATGCCGTTTTAACCAAAATTTCCGAATGCAAAGTTCGGTGCACGGGACAACGGTCGGCGATTTTTAACAAGCGCTGCTTTTGTTCGGTAGTGAGCGCTCCGACGAGCTCAATTTCTCGTTCGATCGGGTCGAGTTTGGTGTTATGCGATACGCAACGCTCACAATCCTGTGCGTACACTTTTTGGTGCTTCAATCGAACTGTTACCGATTCCAGCGGCCAGCCTTTGTGGTCGGCATACATGCGCAAGGTCATGGCAGTACAAGAGCCAAGCGCCGTAACGAGATAATCGTACGGTGTGGGTCCGGAGTTGCTGCCGCCCACTGCAATCGGTTCATCTGCGACCAGGCTGTGACCGTTGGCGCTGATTTCCGTTTGCAAGCCGTGAAGACCAGTGTGCACCACAATGCGATTGTCTGCTAAATCTTCCTCCAATATTTTCGCAGTGGGTTGTGAAATGTACTTTTTTGCCCAGGCTGCGGTAACCGAACCGACGTAAAGTGAGTCTTTTTCATCGGTAAGCAGATGGTCGGCATAGTGAAGCGAAATAAAGCTTTTAGGATGTTTAGCCGCCTGAAAAATCTGTTCTGCATTTTCGATGCCTACCGTATTGTCGATGGGCGAGTGAAAAAGTAACAGCGCCCGTTTCAAATTGCGAATACAGACCTGCATTTTAGTTTGTTCTAAGTCATCTAAAAATTGCTTTTTTATTTTAAAAGTGCGGCCTGCCAGCACAATTTCATCTTCGCCTCTGGTTTCGATGGTTTTTTGTGAGCTGCGAAGCAAATGGGTAACATGGTCTGGATTCGCCGGCGCGCCAATGGTAGCCACAGCCACACAAGATGGAATGTTTGCCGCTGCCTGCAGTACCGCTGCGCCGCCCAGCGAATGGCCGATGAGTATTTGCGGCGCGGCGTAATGCGTTTCGAGATATTCCGCTGCCGCAATCAGATCGGCAACGTTTGAGGAAAAGTTGGTGTCGGCAAAATCACCTTCGCTTTCACCAAGTCCGGTAAAATCAAACCGCAACACCGCCATGCCTGCGCGGTTGAGCGCGCGGCTGATGTTGCCAGCCGCGCGGATGTTTTTAGTGCAAGTGAAGCAGTGCGCGAACAAGGCATAAGCCTGTGGCACGCCTGTTACCGGCAGGTCCAGACGGGCCGAGAGCCGATCACCGTTTTTATTTTGAAATGTTAATTTCTGAAATTGCATCTTCCGCCTCAAATTAAATGAATTCAATCCCGACGTGCATAATTTTTATAAAGCATTCAATATTCAAAAATCATCCTGAAATGTCATTCTGTAAGAATCTTATCAATTGACACATAATGTTAACTTCAAATAATGATTGAACGAAATCTATTGATAAAGTTGTCATTGCGAGTCCCGATTTTTATTCGGGACGAAGCAATCTCATGCCGTTCCAGATAGTGAGATTGCTTCGCTGAAAAGGGTCTATCCAATCGGTCTCCCAATGCACTTGTCGACTCTGCTCAGGGTGAAAAATTGCGAATTTTTTGACCGCTCCAATGACATGAATAGGCGCGTTTTCGTTCAGCCTCTACTTAAAAAAATACCTCACCCCGATGGCAGCGTTCAGATCGAATTCGGTATCCGGAATCAAATCTAAGATCGGCACGATTTCAACGAACAAATCCAACGTTAAATTTTCAAAATGATAGTTCAGCCCCAGTGGAATACGCGCCCCGAGTTTATCGTCGCCGTCGTCAAATTTTAACCGGCCCCCGATGCCGTAATAAAATGGCAGTTTTCCTGCATCCGGTTTGGCAAATCGAAAGTAGTGATTGATGTAGTCCAAATGAATGGCCAACGAATTTTTCCCGGAAAACGACCAGGCGACAGCGCCGTCGAAGGCGCGGGACTCGCCCACCCATTTTTTAAGGCTGATGCCCGTGGGCTCTCCAACGATGATGCCCAGACCGAATCCCTGGTCCTGGGAAAAACAAGACACATTTAAAAATAGTACAAACCAAAAAGTAGTAAAAATTTTTTGCCGCATGCCTCATCCCTGAATTGGTTCAAATTCTGCACAGCGTGGATAACTTGCTTTATTAAAGCCAGTGTATTGCAGATTTATTCCCTTGCAAATTCTATTTTAATTTTTTATTTTTATTGACCATATTCACCATTTTTCTAATATAAAATCTTAAACAAAAGTTTCAATAAAAATGAAGATGATTTAATATAAGTCTATTTCATTTGTATTTGAAAAGGAAAATTGATATCAATTCTTTTTATTGAGATGAATTGGGGGAGTCGCCATCTGTGAAAATTTCGGTGTTCAAGCTTTAACTGGCAGAGGTAGGCAAGGGGGAGTACGCGAAAGAGCCTGAGTGAAAAGTCAAAAGTTCAATCAGCGCTTGGCCCGGAAAGCGTGAAATGACCGTACGGTTGATTGTGTGTTTCACACGGTCCCATCAATGTACGGGTGTGAGTTAAAAAACAATCAAAACAGATTTGAGCTAATAGGCCGAACAAATCACAGGAACTATTTTCAATTGATTCATGTATAAACTGAAATTTAAAATCGCGTTGTGACGAAACCTGATTTTTTACAGCTAATCGAGTCAGCAAGAGGAGAAAAGTGAACAAATGAGCGAACGGTATGATTTTAAAAAAATCGAAAACAAGTGGCGGGACTTCTGGAAAGAGCAAGGCTTTTTTGAGCCCGACCTGAGTGACACCGCAAATAAGATGTACTACCTGAACATGTTCCCCTACCCTTCGGGTGAGATGCACGTGGGCCACGGCCGCAACTGGCTCATCGGCGATGCCTACAGTCGTTTCCTAATCATGAACGGCTTTCATGTGCTCAATCCCATGGGCTACGACGCCTTTGGACTGCCGGCAGAGAACGCCGCCATCGACCGCGGCGTGCATCCCAAGGAATGGACGTATAAAAACATCGAAAATTTTCGACAGCAATTTCGGCAGTGGGGCGTGGTGTTCGACTGGCGCCGGGAGCTGACCACCTGCGACCCCGCCTACTACCGCTGGAATCAGTGGCTGTTTCTGAAGTTTTACGAAAAGGGGCTGGCTTATCGCAAGGCGTCGCTGGTAAACTGGTGCCCGAACTGCGACACCGTGCTGGCCAATGAGCAGGTGGTGGAGGGCAACTGTGAAAGATGTCATGCGGAAGTCACCAAAAAAAATCTCACTCAGTGGTTTTTCAAAATCACCCAGTATGCCCAGGAATTGCTCGAAGACTTGGATAAGTTAGAGCACTGGCCCGAACGGGTCGTCACCATGCAAAAAAACTGGATTGGCCGCAGTGAAGGCGCGTCCATTCGTTTTCAGGTTGCTGACAACCAAGAAAAAATTGAAGTGTTCACTACTCGTCCGGACACGCTTTATGGCGCGACGTTTATGGTGCTGGCGCCAGAGCATCCGCTGGTGCAGAAACTCACGACTGCGGAACGAAAACAAGCGGTGGAAGCCTACGTCAAAATGGCGGTGGCTGAAAGCGATATCAAACGCCAGCGAGTGGACAGAGAGAAAACCGGCGAGTTTATCGGCGCCTGCGCCATCAATCCGGTCACGAACGCGAACATCCCCATCTGGATCGCGGACTATGTGCTCATGGGCTATGGCACCGGCGCCATCATGGCGGTGCCCGGCCACGACCAGCGCGATTATGAGTTTGCCAGAAAGTTTGATTTGCCGGTCGTGCCGGTTATTGGGCCTGCAGGGGGAAAAATAGATGGTGCGGATATGACAGAGGCTTTCTTAGGTGAGGGCGTCATGTTAAATTCCGGTCCGTTTGACGGTCTGCCCGCTGGCCCTGAAACTATCAAGAAATTCGTTCAATATCTTGAAGACAAAGGCTGCGGAAAAGGCGAAGTGAATTATCGTTTGCGTGACTGGCTCATTTCGCGGCAGCGCTACTGGGGCACGCCCATCCCCATGATCCACTGCGAAAAGTGCGGCATCGTGCCGGTGCCGGAGCAAGACCTTCCCGTGCTGCTACCAGAGGTGGAGTTTCTGGGAAAGAAAGGTCTGGCGGAGATTGCCGATTTTTATGAAACCGATTGTCCAAAGTGTCAGGGACCGGCCCGGCGCGATACCGACACCATGGACACGTTTGTGGATTCCGCCTGGTATTACATGCGCTACCTCTCCTCAAACGACGACGAGAAAATATTCGACTCCGACCTGGTGAACGCCTGGCTGCCGGTGGACCAGTACGTGGGCGGCATCGAGCACGCTATTCTGCACCTGCTGTACGCGCGTTTCGTCACCAAAGCCATGCGCGATATGGGGCTGGTGAACTTCGACGAGCCGTTCACGCGCCTGTTCACCCAGGGGATGATCACGCACCCGGCCTACCGCTGCAAAAAACACGGCTGGATCAACATACACGAGTTGGGTGAAGAACCGCTATGCCCACAGGACGGTCAGCCGCTCATCCGCGAGGTGGCCAAGATGAGCAAATCGAAAAAGAACGCCATCGCGCCCACGGAAATCATCGAGGAATTTGGTACGGACACAGAACGGCTGTACACGCTGTTCATGGGGCCGCCCGAACGCGAAATCGAGTGGAACCCGGAAGGCGTGCGCGGCGGCTCCCGCTTCCTGAATCGACTCTGGACGCTGGTGCAGACTTACCGCGATGTGATCAAGCAGACGCCCGATGCGAAAATCGATGCGACCAAACTCAACAAACGCGACAAGCAGCTCTGGCATGTTTTGAACGAGCGCATCCACGCAGTCACTTACGATTTCAAGACGTTCCATTTCAACACGGCGGTGGCGGCGATCATGGAGCTGAGCAATGAGCTGGGGGACTACACCAGCGCTTGTGAGCAGGACCAGCACGACCTCAACCAACCCCTTCTGAAACAGGCCATCGAAAAACTGGTGCTGCTGGTTTCACCCATTGCGCCGTTCATCGCTGAAGAGCTCTGGCGCGTCATGGGGCACACGGACGCGGTCCTGCAGCAGTCGTGGCCGGAGTACGATGAAAACGCACTCCAGCGCGCTGAGAAGACCATTGTCATTCAGGTGAACGGCAAACTGCGCGATCAGATGCTGGTGCCCGCAGACATGTGTGATGACAAAGTGGAATTGGAGCGCCGCGCCCTTCAGCAGGTTGGTGAGCGACTGGCAGGCCAGAACGTGCGCAAAGTGATCGTGGTGCCTGGCAAGCTGGTGAATGTGGTAGTTTGAGTGTTTTGTTTGTTGGACGGGATGGTATAAAAGCAATTTTTCTGAATCACTCTGAATTATTGTTTTGGGGTGCAATCCCAAATTCATTTGCTCGACGAGTTAGGCTAAAATACGAAGCCGACGAGTAACATACTGACTACCGAAATGACAACCAGAAAGCCTTATGTCCTATAAGGCCGTTTATTAAATAAGTTATGTTACCAAACAAAGCCTCCTTGACTACTTATCCTTGCTTCTATCAGTAACGAGTTTCTCCACGACTTCCTGATAATAGGGTTTCTCTTTCAGGCTTGAATAGGATCCAGGAAAATAGACTAACGTGATCTCCGCTAAAGGATATTCGAATTTATTCAGGACTATTGCACAGCGTTGGTCGTGTGAAAGGCGTGTATTATCAATCATCGGAAAGTCGAAGAATCCGACCCAGAATTCTGCGACATCTTCTTCATTCGTATATTCTTCATCAGAAGACTCCTTGATGGTAATGATTTCCAATCTCACTTTCAATTCTTTTGCGGTCGAATCAGCTTCTAACACCCGAACTTTGAAATCTCTTTCGATCTCATCTATCTCCAGGCTCTCATCTATCAGCCAGGAGCTTGTTGTGTAATTTGAATTACGAAAACCCGGCGAATAGTAGAGATGTTTCAAAATCGATGCGCCATACTTCCGCGTTGGTTCTTTTCCGATCCTGACTTGAAGACTATCTAAAAGTTTTACCTTTTCTTCCTCTAACTTTTCTTCTTCTACTTTTTCCTTATCAATAAACACCTCAAAATTTTCAATCTCTTGCAGAACGTCAACAGAAACTCCTTCTAATTTCAGACTGTCAATAGACTGTTCGGTTATGTTGAAACTTGCCGATAAATAGATCGATCTTTCAAGCGTTTCTCCAGCTCTTCCCAGAATTGCCAATTGCTTATGAGTTATCTCTCTCGCAACCTTGTCCAGACGATCTTTGTAGTCTTGCTTATCTGAGTTTAATTGTATTGGGATTGACTGTTTTGAAGAATCAATATCTTCTATTTTTAACAGGTTTATCTGCTTATCGAGATGTAAAAAAAGAGGCATAAGATTTAGTGATTCGTGGAAATTATATGCCAGTAATTCCAACTGCAGTACTTTTTCTTCCAGTCCCAGCTTAGCTTCTTTAGGATTTAAAAAGCTTCCGATTATCGAAGTAAACATATCTTTCCGAAGCGCGCTATCTGCTTCTTCCCGATTAGTGATCAACTCAGTGTAGAGTCGGATTCTCAGTTCGTTGTCTTGCCGGCTGTCCAGATAGTTGGAACCAAAGAACCCAACTCCTGCCACAGTTATCGCAGCCAGCAAGCCACCCACTGGTCTGAGAATAATTTCCGCCTTGTCCCATTTATCCCTTTTTTTAGTTTCCTTTTTTTTATTCTCCATACCTACTTCCTCCGCAGAGAGTAAATTCCTTTCTTATTTTTTTCTAATATCAAATTGTAGTGCGCGGAACTCTTAGATGAGTAAACTTTGATTGTTGGAGTATGCACCTTCTTTCCCTCCTTTATATAAAGCTTGAGTGTGCATTTCCCTTTCTCTTTCACGTATATGATATAGGAACCATGCCTGTCAGTTGTGGCAGAATAGGGTGTTTTACGGGTAGATTTGATTTCTACCTTTACTCCTCTAACAGGTCTTTTCCCCATTTTTATACTTCCGTAGATTTCTCCTGCGAAGACTAAAGAGGGGATGAGCATTATAAGCAATAGTGCTGATGTGATCGTTTTCATTTTGTCCTCCATACTGGTTCTTTTCAACATTTTCAGTGATAATAAGCCTCACAGTGTTCAAAAAGTTGAAGCCTTCAAACAAAACACATGGTTTAAGTATCCATCTTTTTGCCCAGAGAACTCGAGCTGATTGTAGATGAGCACACTTCTCCGTACTGGATCGGGCTTCTCGACAGCTACCTCGGTGCCGCTATTAGGCTGGGACGGGCTCGCGACTCTGACGCCACTTTCGGACCTTCCTGGAAGCCAGGATGTAGTTGCTGAGCAAGCCGGCCGTACCAATAGCCAATGGTAACAACGGATTCACATTCTCGTTCACTCCCCCAAGCTCGGTGAGAAAGAAATAAACGACGAAGATGAGGTACAGGGCGCTGGTTGCAACACCTGGCGAGTACTTTCGCCGCCCGAGGCTGAACACGCCGTGCTGGATCAAGTCCGCTGTTATGAATCCAACTGCCACCCAAATGAGGTTGGGCCAGAAGGTGCCCGGGACCAGGGCGAGAAGGGCGAGCAGAGTCAAAACCATGAAGAGACCGACCTGGTCAACGACAAGGGCTTTAAGCCTCGTGACTGGAAAGTCTTCTCTACCCGTCTGGAACCACTCCAGGTTGAAAAAGCGGCGGAATCCTCTAAGGCGACCGGTACCGCCAGACGCGTTGTAAGATGCAAACACCTCCTCCAGGATGTGCGCTCCGACTATTACGATAAGGACCAGGGAAGTCCCTAGGTTTCCAAGGAAGTTCTCGATTGAGTCCATGATTTGATCCCTCCTTACGATTTTGATATGGAGTTATGAAATTGATAGTTCTTTTTTTGATTTTTTCTGAAGATTTACGCAAAATTTGCTCACGCTAAAGTACAACAGTTACGAAGAGACCTAACTAGGCAAATATTTCACACTTTAAACAAACCTATGAAGTTACAAAAGCAACACAGCAGCATTCATCAACAGCATGTGTTAAATTTAAATTTTAAATATTCTATTTGATTGTTAACCAAAGGTATGCCATGCCATCCATTTAGCTTTCTGTACATCACTTAAATAAGTGCAAGAAGCCTGTTTAAAACCAAATCTCTTATACCGTTAGCAATACGTTCTGTACGAACTTTTGCCTGTACCGAAAGTTTGCGTAATTGCATTTTGCTGAGATCGAGTAAATCGTTCATTAACTCCTCAAACTCATCATTGTTAAGTTGACCAAGCGCGCGCATTTGAATGAACTCTTCTGTGAGTTCGCCAATATGTTTAATAAAAGTCCGATTATCTGATTTTGCTTCCTTTATCAGTGTCTTAAGTTCGTCACGAGCAAAATCAGCCGACTCATCGAGAAGGCTGTCTAAGAATTCGCTAATTGAAGCCATGGGATAACTCCTTATTTAAATATGTTTATTTTAAGTTTAGTTCTTTTTTTCGAGTTTTGACCGCTCTGTTGTAATAGCAATATCAAAAGCTGTTTCAAGGACCTTCCATTTTGACTCACAGTAGGTAGCGGTTAAGCAACCTTTTTCTGGACTTGTAGCTGGGCTATCTTCACAGTTATTTTCGGAATTCCATGTCCGTTTTTTATATCTTTCTAATACGTCATTCAAAGTGCTGTCCAATATTGCGAATTGGGCAATGGTGTCCTCATTTAATGTCTTACCCTTTTCGTACTCATAGGCTCTAGACATTTTAACCTTGAAATCTTTGAGAATATTTAGGTCGGCTTCTCCATGTGCGCCATCCTCAACCGCTCTGTCGAAAAATACTTTTATTTCGCCTTTAAGGTCAGTAAGATTCTTGTAGGAAATTGCATCATAGTAAGAAACAAGATGAACACATCCCGATGTAATGAAAAATATACATAAAAAGAAAAAATATTGGACGGCATAAAGATTGGGCCTAATAGGTTTTAGATCCTTCATTCTATTTCCTCCTTAATAATGTCGTGAATAATTAAATTTATATATTAGAAAGATTTGAAGCATTTAATTGAAAAAAATCCAAAATAATGTGCCACTGATTGGTGGCCTCAGAAGAGGCATCCGTTCAAGTACCTGGCTTTTCCCAGATTATTGGATAATGCAAAATAGAAGTGCTGTGGAAGGGAGGTGCGAGTTACAATTGTCAGAAAGACAAAATCAGAAAAGAATAACTATCTATTACTTCTACCTGAGCAATAGTTAGTCTTAAAACCGCAAGGAGTAAACAAGATGGAGTTCTAGATGAAGGAAAATTAAACCTGGCTTCAAAAGCTTGAAATCGAAACTACAGGTTTTATCTATATTTGATGGTTACATTCTCTAATTTTATTCAGCAACCTTCCTGTTGAGAACCTTTGGTAATTTTAAAATCCCTTTACCTGTGTTTCAAGATAATATTATCTTTTGAAATGTCAAGTTTTTTATTTTTTTTGAATCATCCTGAGTTTTCTCTTTGGGCTCCCATCCCAAATTCCTTTGTTCCGCTGCGGAATACTTAGCGGACCAGGCACGAGGGCGACAAATCCACCGCGAGCCAGGCAACCTACCAGGAATAGCCAGACCAAAGAAAATGCTCGGGAGGATGCCACATGAATCCTCCCGATAATGGTAACCCTATTCAGTGTCATACCACTGAGGAATATTTAAATTTCTAGTCTTCCAGTGGGCGTATGACACTATTTCATAAAAATCATCTTTTGAGACAAGGACTGATGTTGCGTCGTCAGGCGGTAGACATAAACGCCGGAGGCCACCTGGCGGCCGTTTGCGTCACGACCGTCCCACGAAACCGTGTAGGAGCCGATTTCCTGTCGCCCTTCGTCCAGAAGCGTCGTGACCAGACGACCAAGCAGGTCGTAAACCTGTAACTTTACGGACGTGGTTTCGCCAAGATGATACTGAATGGTTGTTTCCGGGTTAAACGGATTCGGGTAGTTCTGGGACAGAGCAAATACTTCGGGTACCGTATGGTTTTGCTCAACAGAGGTGGTCATGGCGTCCAAAACCCACAACTCTCTGCCGTTGAAACCGTCATTGGCGCTAAAATACAGCTTACCGTTGACAACGGTAAATTCGACGGGAGTTGATTTTCCAGTCGGGTGGATATCTTTAATCATCACCGTGCCAGCAGCCGTGCCGTCGCTCCGCCACAGCTCTACGCCATGCTGGCCGTCATCCGCGCGGAAGTAGGCCATGCCATCGACATTGGTGATCTCGGATGGGTTTGAGCTGCCCGTGGGATGAATGTCTTTCACCAGGACCGTGCCAGCCGCGGTGCCGTCGCTCTTCCACAGTTCTTTACCGGTGGTGCCGTCATCAGCGCGGAAGAACAGCGTGCCATCGACATCCTCCAGGTCGTTAGCTATTCCCTCCCGCGGCATGGATGAGCCGCTGCCGGGGTGGATGTCCTTTACCAGTACCGTGCCGCTCTCCGTACCGTCGCTCTTCCACAGTTCGCGGCCGAGGCTGCCATCGTCTGCGTTAAAAAAGAGCGTGCTGCCGACCCGGGTCAGCGCTTCCGGGAAGCTATCGCTGTCATTTCCTTCAGGATGAATGTTTTTTATCAAAACAGGTTCGCCTGTGGCGTTGTCTATTTTAAAAAGTTCATTTCCTCTGGTGCCTGCGAATCCCTGAAAGAAAAGCGTGCCATTTACAACAACGGGTTCACGCATCCAATTCTCGCCCTGAATTATTACGGTGCCGGCTTCTGTGCCGTCACTCTTCCAAACATCTGAATGGCCATTACTTTTCGTGGCCCAGAAATATAGCGTGTTGTTGAAATTAATCAGGTCCCGCGGGCGTCCGTTTGAATTTCCACTGCCGCTGCTTACCGTAAGATCTTTAACCAACTGGGTTCCCGCTTCGGTGCCGTCGCTCTTCCACAATTCAGCTCCATGGGTACCGTCGTTGGCCTGGAAGAAAAGCGTGCCGCCCACATCCGTGAGCCAGCTCAGAGCGGCATGGCCGCCCGGGTTGATGTCTTTCACGAACATGGTACCTGAGGTGGTGCCATCGCTCTTCCACAATTCTTGACCGTTATTCCCGTCGTTGGCCTGAAAGAAGAGGGTGCCGCCGACCTCGGTGAGCCACCTGATGACGGAATTACCCTGCGGGTTGATATCCTTGACCAGCACGGTACCCGCTTCGGTGCCGTCGCTTTTCCAGAGCTCGTCGCCGGTGCTGCCGTCGTTGGCGCGCATGTAGAGCACGCCGTTGAAATAGATCAGCTCGTCCGGGTTGGAGCTACCGCCCGGGTTGATGTCCTTGACCATCCGCGGCTCCTGGGCAGTGGCCACCTGCGTGTGAGCCCCAATTAGCAGCGCAGCAATCATAACCGAAACGGCTGCCTTTAATCTATAATCGAGTTGCATAATATGCCTCCCTTTGTTTGAAGTGAAGTGTTTAGGTGATTTTGAGCAGAAGTGCGGTGAAGCACCCTGATTCATGAGCCGCAGAGAGCGCTGAGGTCGCCCCGCTTAGCGGGGTTTTTGTTGGATTTGCAGAGCCGTCATGCAATGAAAAGAATATGACAATATTGAGGCTTCACCTGTAGCTGTTTTTGTTTAACCTCTGCGCTCTTAGCGACCTCTGCGGTGAATAATCCAGGTTAACAAATCTGCGATAATATATGCTAAAAAGTGACGGTTTCGCTAACGCTGGCGGGTCAAAAATGCACGCTGGTGGGACATTCTTTA
>JBHHXN010000036.1:0-36852 GCA_046757025.1 bacterium | reverse complement strand
GCAGGTGAGGCAGGACTTGAACCCGCAGCCGCTGGTTTTGGAGACCAGTGCTCTACCAGTTGAGCTACTCACCTAATTCAGTTTTTTCCTCGGATCTTACCGGGTTTCTTTATGCATGGTGTGTTTGTTGCAAAAAGGACAATATTTTTTATATTCGACCCGGCCGGAGTGTTTGGTTTTATTTTTAGTTGTCGTATAATTCCTTTGCTTACAACCCGTACATTCTAAAATAACTAATTGACGCATTTTAACTTTTTCTACGTTTAATTGTTTTTTCTATTGATTATAAGAACAAGAGCCCACGACCGGGATTGAACCGGTGACCTCATCCTTACCAAGGATGTGCTCTACCGACTGAGCTACGTGGGCCAGTCCAGCTTCTGAGCGGGAGACGGGACTCGAACCCGCGACCAACAGCTTGGAAGGCTGTGACTCTACCAACTGAGTTACTCCCGCAGTTTGTAATCCGCTGCCGGCGAACGGCGACCAATCCCGAACCGCGCTCGGGATGACTCGACCAACAAAAAGTATCCGGGTTTTTGATCCAACCACCCCTCGTTACTCTTTCAATATTTTGCCCGCCAGATAAAAAATCAAAGAACCGTTTTTCTTTCTTTTGGTGGAGAGGGGAGGATTCGAACCTCCGAAGGCTGTGCCGTCAGATTTACAGTCTGATCCCTTTGGCCACTCGGGAACCTCTCCATTTAATACAAAAAAGAGCCACCAGCAGGAATCGAACCCGCGACATCCTCATTACAAGTGAGGTGCTCTACCATCTGAGCTATGGTGGCGCAAAAGTATTAATATCAGTAGCTTAAATTATCAAAAACAGGTTATTTTTAAATAAAATACAGCCTTATAATATATAAATAAAATTACAATTGTCAAGTTTTTTTTGTTGAGAATTTAAAAATCATTTGAACCTCCAACTTGTACGATCATTTTTGTCTTCTAAAACGACGCCTTTGTTATTTAATTCATCGCGAATCTTATCTGCGAGATTCCAAATTTTCTCCTCACGCAATTCTTTTCTGATATCGAGCAACAACTGAATTAATTCCTCAATCAGACCTAAATCCTGGGTTTGCTCGTTTTTGTCGATGATCCCAAAAATCGTGTCCAATTGGTCAAATTCGCTTTGAAGCCAAATCAGAATCTGCTGTTCGCTATCGGTGAACGACTCTTTTGACAATAATTTATTGCTTTCACGAACCATATCAAAAAACGCAGACAGGGCGGCGGGGGTGTTCAAATCATCTTCCATGGCTGACACCAGTTCACTTTGTAAATTTTTAATCGCATTTACAAAGTCTTTTTCTTCGTTATTCAAGTTGTTCTCATCCAGTCGCGCAATCGAAGTCTCCTGATCACCAACCGCTTTTTTCAAATTTTGGTAAAATATTTTTAAGCGTGCGGCCGCACTTTTCGCCGATTCCAATCCTTCTTTGGTAAAATCAATGGGGCCACGATAATGTTTTTGTAGAAAATATAACCTAATCACTTTCCCCGAATATTTTTGAGTAACCTCCCGTACCGTTTTGAAATTACCCAGGGATTTGGCCATTTTATCCCCGTCGATTTCCAAGAAGCCGTTGTGCAGCCAGTATCTAACAAAAGTTTTTCCCGTGGCGCCTTCGCTCTGAGCGATTTCATTTTCATGATGCGGAAAAACCAGATCGATTCCGCCGGCATGAATGTCGAAATTCTCACCTAAATAATTCATGGACATGGCAGAACATTCGATGTGCCAGCCGGGACGCCCTTTTCCCCAGGGACTGTCCCAGGCGGGTTCCCCGGGCTTTTGACTTTTCCAGAGGGCAAAATCCATCGGGCTCTGTTTTTTTTCATCCACTTCGATGCGGGCTCCTGCCTGCAGGTCCGCGATCTTTTTGCCGGAAAGCCTGCCGTACTCTGCAAAGGCCTTCACTTTGAAATAGACATCCCCATTCACTTGATACGCCATCCCCCGCTCCATCAAGCGATTGATCAGCGCGATGATCTCATCCACATGCTCGGTGGCCTTGGGATGGATATCCGCTTCCAACACACCCAGGGATTTCAAATCCTCGAAAAATTCTCGAGTGTATTTTTCAGTCACTTGTTGGGTGTCAATTTTATCTCGAATGGCCCGTTCGATGATGCGATCATCGATGTCTGTCAAATTCATTACGTAAGTGACATCGTATTGCAAGAATTGCAAAAATCGCCGCAACACATCAAACACTACAAACGCCCGTGCGTTACCAATGTGAATATAATCGTAAACAGTGGGGCCGCACATGTAAAATTTAACTTTTCCTGGCTCTAACGGAACAAACGTTTCTTTACGTTTAGTGAGCGTGTTGTATAATTTTAAGGCCATATTTGCACTCTTAAAAACTCCAAGTCTAATCGATCAAATTTCTGATAAATTTCTGGCACTTTTCTTTACCTAAAATAGCGGCAACTTTTGGCAGTTCCGGACCATGAATCTGTCCCGTCAGCGCAACGCGAATGGGTACCCAGAGATCCTTGCCGAGAATACCCGTTTCCTGCTGCACTTGTTTCATGATCATGCGAAAAGATTGCTCGTTCAATTCATCGAAATGCTTGAGGTTGCGTAAAAATGCCCAATAAATTTTTTGCGAACCATCCTTCGAGGAAATCGCAATGGCCTGCCCATCCGCGGGCTGTACCATGTCCCGATAAAAGGGTTCCGTGGCCTGTGGCAGTTGGCTTAAGGTTTCCAGACTATTCCGAACCACCGACACGATTTTTTTTACTTTTTCTGAATCGCCCAAATCAAAGTCCACGTTCTGTAAATACGGTTGGGCCAATTGCAGCAATTCATCTAAACTGAGATTTCGAAGATAATGGCCATTCATCCAATTCAGTTTCGTGGTGTCAAATATGGCCGGCGATTTGGACATTCTCTCAAATTCAAACTCACTCACCAATCGCTCTAATGTTAAAATCTCATCGCCCGATTCCGAAGACCAGCTCAACAAACTGAGGAAGTTGATCAAAGCATGCGGCAAATAGCCCTGCTTTTTATATTCTGCCACAGAGGTCGCGCCGTGGCGCTTTGAAAGCCGGGCACGGTCTCCCCCTAGAATCATGGGAATGTGGCAAAATTGCGGCGCTTCCACGCTCAGGGCTTCGTAGATCAGCAGTTGTTTGGGCGTGTTGGACACGTGGTCGTCGCCGCGCACCACGTGGGTAATTTTCATGGTTGCATCATCCACCGCAGCCGCAAAATTATAAGTGGGAATGCCGTCCGAACGCAGCAAAATAAAGTCGCTCAAATTTTCGCCATCAAATCTCAATCGACCTTTCAATAAATCGTTCCATTCAATGACGCCTGGCCGCACAGCTAACCGCCACACCGGCTGACGACCGGCGTCTTTAAAAGCCTGCTTTTCTGTTTCCGACAATTTCAAGCAAGTGCGGTCATAACGCGGATCTTTGCCTTGCGCAAGGGCTTTTTTTCTTTTCGCCTCCAGCTCTTCGTTGCTGCAAAAGCAAGGATAGGCTTTTTTCCGCTGGTGCAGCAATTTAACATGCTCTGCGTAGATTTCCAGCCGTTCAGATTGGCGGTACGGACCAAAACTGCCACCGATGTCCGGCCCTTCATCCCAATCCAGGCCCAGCCATTTCAGATCGGCCAGGATGGCTTCCTCGAACGACTTTTTAGAGCGTTCGCGATCGGTGTCTTCAATTCTTAATATAAACTTCCCTTGACTTTTTTGAGCATAAATCCAATTTAAAATCGCCGTGCGGGCGTTGCCAATGTGTAAAAATCCCGTGGGGCTGGGGGCGAATCGTAAGCGAGTCATAGGGGTTATCGATTCCTTTCTCCTTTTTGGATGAGTACGCATGCATGCGCCGCCAGACCTTTGCCGGCGCCGATGAAACCTAATTTTTCCGAGGTGGTCGCTTTAACCGAGACCTGAGATTCCTTCAAAGAAAGAGAGTCTGCGATGTTTTTTCGCATCTGTGCAATATATGGTAGCAATTTAGGTTTTTCTAAAATGAGAGTGGAATCGATATTGTTTATCACGAAATCATGTTTCACCAGCATTTTATGGATTTCTTTGAGCAAGAGTAAACTGGATATGCCGGCGAACTGCTCATCGTTGTCGGGAAAATGTTTGCCCAAATCGCCGAGAGCAGCGCTTCCCAACAAGGCATCGCCAATGGCATGGCAAAGCGCATCCGCGTCCGAATGGCCGAGCAGGCCTTTTTCATACGGAATCGTCACGCCCCCTAAAACCAGCTTATGGCCCGAAACAAATTGATGCACGTCGTATCCAAATCCAATTCGCATTTTCTAATCTGTATTTAAAATGACTTCGGCTAACTTCAGATCGTACGGTTCGGTGATCTTGATATTTTTATCATCCCCTTCTATGATCTTCACGGGATATCCCAATCTTTCCACCAGGGCTGAATCATCGGTCAGGTAAATACCGCACTCAATAGCTTTCTCATGAGCCTGGCGCAGCACATGGTGTTTGAATACCTGCGGAGTTTGAACAGACCTTAGAATATCCCGCGCGGGGGTTTTCTCAACAAACCCAGCCTTTTCAACTTTTATGGTATCTTTGGGCGGCACAGCCAAAATAACTCCTGCATGTTTTTTACAAATTGTGACGGCTTCGGTAATTTTTTCTGGCGTAACAAACGGCCTGACTGCATCGTGCACGACGGTAATATCCGGAGCATCCACCAAAGCTTTAATTCCGCAATAAACCGAATCCTGCCGTTTTAAACCGCCAGCTACAATTTTTCGAACTTTTGTAAAATTGAACCGGTCAACAATTTCCTGGGAAACGAACGAGAGCCATTCTTTGGCTGCCACGATCACCACTTCATCGACGGCATTGCATGCTTCAAATCGCTTTAACGTATAATAAAGAATGGGCAAACCTTCGAGCAATTGAAATTGCTTTGGAATGGCACCGCCCATTCGCAGTCCCGAACCAGCCGCAACAATGATAGCTGAAACTAACAAAAATTTGGTCTCTGTCCTGCTACATAATTAACATAGAATCGCCATAACTATAAAAGCGATATTTTTCTCGAATCGCCTTGCGATAGGCTTTAAATATAAAATCCCTGTTGGCAAAGGCGCATACCAACATCAGCAACGTAGATGATGGCAGGTGGAAATTCGTAAACAAACAATCCACGATTTTAAATTCATACGGTGGAAAGATAAATTTATCCGTCCATCCTTGGGACGCTTTCGCCAGATTCTCGGATGTAATGCTGGACTCCAGTGCCCGGGCTGTGCTGGTTCCCACGGCAAATACACGTCCACCCTCTGCCCGGCTGCGATTGACCACGTCCGCGGTTTCGCTGGTCACTTCATAATATTCCGAATCCATTTTATGCCGGCTCAAATCTTCTACCACTACGGGTCTGAAGCTTCCCAATCCGAGATGCAGTACAATCGGAGCTATTTTTACTCCTTTTTTTTCGATTTTCTTCAACAGCTCTTTGGTAAAATGCAAGCCGGCAGTTGGCGCCGCAACTGCCCCCCTGACGCGGGAAAAGACCGTCTGGTAGCGCTCCTTGTCTGAAGGTTCCGGGTCGCGGTGGATGTACGGCGGCAGCGGTGACTGTCCAATTTCATCCACGATCTCAAAAAAGTCGCCGATGTAATTGAATCTGACCACCCGTCCGCCGGACACGGTATTGTCGATGACATCACAATACAGCTTGCTGTTTACCGATAGTCTGTTGCCGACCCTCACTTTGCGCGCCGGCTTCACCAGAACTTCCCACAATCCATTTTCCAGCTCTCGCAGTAGAAAAATTTCAACCTCAGCATCCGTTTTATCTTTAGTACCCATTAACCTGGCCGGAAACACTTTAGTTTCATTGATAACCAAGCAATCCCCTTTGTTAAAATACTCTACTGCATCGGAAAATACTTTTTGCTCAATCGTCTCTGTTTCCCGGTTAAGCACCATCAATCGAGACTGATCCCGCTTCTTGGCAGGATATTGAGCTATCAACTTTTCAGGTAATTTGTACTTAAAATCCGTAAGTTTCATATAATCACTCCCTTAAACCTCATTGGTATTTTAAAATAATTTTTCTTGAAACTGCTTTTGTTTTGTTAAACCAAAATGACGATAAGTCGTCTCAGTGGCTTCCCGACCCCGGGGAGTTCTTTTGAGCAATCCTTCCTGTATGAGAAACGGCTCATAAATTTCTTCCAAGGTTTCGCCCTGTTCACCCACGGCCACGGCCAGTGTATTAATTCCCACCGGGCCGCCATTGAACTTTTCGATGAGGATCTTGAGAATGCGTTTATCCATATCATCGAGGCCGCGCTCATCCACATCCAGGCGCTGGAGGGCGTTTTGGGCGATTTCTTTGTCGATTTTTCCGTCGCCTTCAATCTGCGCAAAATCGCGAATGCGGCGCAACAGCCGATTGGCAATGCGCGGTGTGCCGCGTGACCGTCTGGCGATTTCCAGACCGGCCGTTTCCTGAATTTCCACTTCCAGGATTTTCGCTGAGCGAATGATGATACGGTACAATTGCTCTGGCTCATAAAAATCCAATCGGTTCACCACCCCAAAACGAGATCGCAAAGGTGAAGTCAGAAGCCCTGCACGGGTGGTGGCGCCTATCAAAGTGAATTTCGGAAGTTGAATCTGAATGGAGCGCGCGTTCACACCGCGATCGATGATGATGTCCAGTTTATAGTCTTCCATAGCAGGATATAAATACTCTTCCACCACGCGGTTCAATCGATGAATTTCATCGATAAACAGCACATCGCTTTCGCTTAAATTTGTCAGCAGACCCGCGAGGTCTGCGGGTTTTTCCAGCGCCGGGCCGGAGGTGGTTTTGATGTTTACCTCTAACTCATTGGCGATAATATTCGATAACGTGGTTTTACCCAATCCCGGCGGACCGTAAAACAACACGTGATCCAGAGCTTCCTCCCGGGCTTTGGCCGCGTCAATAAACACCTGCAAGTTATCTTTCAGCTTATCCTGACCCACAAAATCCTCGAACCGCAAGGGTCGCAAAGTTTGATCCAGCTCGAGCTCTCCGTCCATTCTTTCGGGTGTTGTGGGACGTTCTTCTGATATCATGTTATTTTACCTGCAGAGCTTTTTTAATTATCTCATCCAGAGGCAACGAATTATCCGCTTTGATGATGGGCAGCAAGACATTTTGCGCCTGACTTTTATTGAAACCCAGCGAAATCAAAGCCAGCACCGCTTCGCTGATCTTATCCTTCGTTTGCTCATCGGCGATGACTGAGGAAGTCCAGTCAGTAGCCCTTGCCACATCTCCTAACTTTTCTTTCAATTCCATGACCATACGCTGTGCGGTTTTTTTGCCCACTCCGGATAATTTCGTCAGCATGGGCACTTCATCATTGACGATGTATTTTTGCAGCTCATCCACGCTGCAGCCGGAAAGAATCCCAACCGCTAATTTAGGTCCAATTCCTGAAACCGAAATCAAATGCTGGAACATGGTTCTTTCGTTTTCGCTGAAAAATCCAAACAATTGCATCAGGTCTTCCCGGACCTGTAAATAAGTCAACAGTCTGACCGGACTACCGATTTCTCCAACCTTTTCGTAGGTGGAAATAGGCACCAGCAAATCGTAACCCACCCCCTGGACGTCCAGGACGATACGGGTTGGCATTTTTTCGGTCACCACGCCTTGCAAATGCGCGATCATATTTTCGATTCCATACGATGTAAATGACACAGCGCTACCGCGAGTGCATCGGAAACGTCGAACGGTTCAGGTAAGGATTGCAGATTTAACAGATGTTGAATCATTCTCTGTACTTGCGTTTTAGAGGCCGCACCGTTTCCAACAGTCGATTGCTTGATTTCTTTTGGTGAATATTCCGAGGTAGGAATCTGGTGGTTGACAGCAGCTAAAATAGCCACCCCTCTGGCATGTCCCATTTTCAAAGCGACTTTGACATTTTCTGCATAAAACACGTCTTCGATGGCAAATTCATCCGGTTGATATTGTTGAATCACTGATGAGATTTTATCATAGATCTTTTTTAATCGCTGTGAAAATTGTTCTTTCGAAGAAAGCTTGAGACAACCAAAATCCAATGCTTCAACAGTATTGCCATTTTTTTGTATTATGCCATACCCCAGAACTACGGTCCCCGGATCCACCCCAAGTATTCGCATCGCCTCTAACGCCCCATTTATTCTATTTGCTCCAAGACAGCTACATCGATATCGAAATTTGCATAAACATTTTGAACGTCTTCATGCTCCTCTAAAATATCCATAATTTTCAAAAGCTGGCTTGCATCCTGGCCTTCCACCTTGACGGTATTTTTCGGGTACATGGTCAAGGAAGCCGAGTCATAACGGATTTCATTGGCTTCCAGAGCGGTTTTGACATTTTCAAGATCTTCGGTGGCCGTGGTGATTTCAAACACATCGTCTTCGCTTTTCAAGTCTTCCGCTCCGGCATCCATGGCGATGAGCAGCAGGTCATCTTCTTCGATATCTTTTTTCGGAACGATTATCAAACCTTTCTTTTCAAATATCCAGGCCACGGCGCCGGATTCCGCTAAATTGCCGCCATGTTTACTGAGGTGATGCCGCACGTCCGCTACCGTCCGTTTTCGATTGTCGGTTAGAAATTCAATATAAATTGCGACTCCACCGGGTCCGTAGCCTTCCAATACGCCTTCTTCGTAAATCACGCCGGGCAATTCGCCGGTGCCTTTTTTGATGGCACGCTCGATATTCGCAGCCGGCATATTGGCCGCCTTGGCTGCTAAAATCGCCGAACGCAAACGCGGATTAGCTGATTCATCGCCGCCGCCTTCTCGCGCCGTCTGGGTTAAATCCTTGATCAAGCGTGTGAAAATCTTGCCACGTTCGGCGTCGGCCTTGGCTTTCTTTCGCTTTATGGTACTCCACTTGGAATGCCCCGACATAAAAATTCTCCCTTAATAAACTCTAAATTTAATAAATTTTTTGCCATATTCCAAATAAAAAAAACGACACCGTTTTGCACGATGTCGTTTTTACATTGAATCCATCCTAAAACTAAGTCGCAATGAATTGAATTCAAAGCCGGGGTCCGTCATTTTTTTACGCTTGCAATAAAAAATAAAGAATCATTCCAATGCCGTATTCCCTACTTTACTTGTGGCTCAGATCGAAGATTGCAAGCAGCGACTTTTCAAATCGATTTGACCTTAATATTCATCGATCCATTTGCTGGCTTTTTTTAAATTCACTTTTGTGCGGATGACCCAGGCTTCCCGAAAGCCCTTCTGTAAAGCTAATTTCTGAATTTTTTCCGCATCAAACCAATTCAGATAATCCCCCACCCGTACTTTGTAGAAAGGCGGATCAAAGACGCGGTAAACATCATCCTGAAAGCGCAAAAGGGCTTCTTTTTGCACATTTTTGGCTTCGTCGGGATCCGTGGTTTGAATGAGCTGAATGCGGTAACCTGTGACCAGACTGTCTTCGATAGTGACATCAGTGGTCACCGGCTCATCTTCGTATCGAGCCCCCAGTTGCTCCAACTCGTCAATTTGAATATCCTCTTCTTTTAGAGTGAGGGGATCAAAATCCTCCTGCATCAGCTCAAAGTTCTTAATTTTTTCGCTTTCCGAGGCCGGCCTGGTCACTTTTTCAGAGGAGGCACAATTAAACATCAATGCGCAGCCGACAGCCCATATCAGGATGGACTTTCGATTCAGGATTCTCCGTTCCATAAAAAACTTCCTTTTTGTGATTATTTGAGTTCGTTAATGGCCACGGTGAGATCCGGCAGAATCTCGAACAGATCTCCCACTACGCCGTAATCCGCAATATCGAATATCGGTGCGTGCGGATCTTTGTTGATAGCCACGATGGTGCCGGAGTTCTTCATCCCGACGATGTGCTGGATGGCTCCGGAAATACCCACCGCCAGATAAAGTTTTGGCGCCACGGTTTGACCGGAGCTGCCGATCTGCCGGTCGAGCGGCAGCCAGCCGTCGTCGCACACGGGCCTGGAAGCCGCGATCTCGGCGTCCAATGCCTTGGCCAGTTGCTCGATCAGTTCCATGTTTTCCTGCTTTTTGATTCCGCGCCCCACCGACACAATTCTTTCGGCTTTGCTCAGGTCCACCTCTTGTTTCACCCCTTCAAAAATCTCCAGCACTTTCGAACGCACTTCGACCCCGTCCATGGCAATTTCTGCCTGGCGCACGCTGCCCGCGCCGGCGCTAGTATCCAGCTCGTCGGGATTGAAGGCGCCCACCTGAAAGCTGACCAAATACGGACCGTCGCCTTCAAATGAAAAATCTGCGTCGATTTTGCCCTGAAAAACCTGCCGCACAAAAATCGGCGTTCCGTTTTCAATTTTAAAGCGGGTGCAGTCGCTGATCAATGCCTTGTTCAACATCGCCGACAACTTGGGCACGTAATCACGCACCATGTAAGTATGGCTAAATAACACATACTCGGGTTGCTCTTTTTCGATAACCTGCTTGATGGCCCCGCTAAAACCGTCGGAGGTGTAGTCGCCAAGCTTGGCATCGTCCGCTACCAAAACTTCTTTGACGCCTTTGGCGGCCACTTCTTCTGCCAGGCTGTTAATGTTGTTTCCGAGAATCAAGACCGACACTTCTTTGCCAAATTCATTGCCTAATTTTTGTCCAGCCACCACCGCTTCCCAGGTTGATCGGTTCAACGAACCATCCCTTTGTTCAGCCACGATCATGATATTTCCACTCATAAAATGCTCTCCTTAAAGATCTATTTTTCAAATTCTAAATTCAATTATTTGTCCATGTAGATGCATTTTAAACGCCGCAACGCCTCAAAATACTTTCGCTTCGTTTTTCAATTTGTCGGCCAATTTTTGAGCCACTTCTTTCGGTTCGCCTTCGATAATTTCGGTTTGCTTGGTTTTTTCTGGAATGTAAATTTTGTGAAATTTTAAACCCGTACCGCCGTTTTTAACGTCGCTTTCCGAAAGACCGAGATCGCTCAAGCTCGGAGTTTTGATCTCTTTTTTCTTGGCCATCATGATGCCTTTGATGGTGGCGTAGCGAATCTGGTTGATGCCCGATTGAATGGTCAACAGCGCCGGCGTGGGCAGCTCCACCCATTGAAACCATCCACTTTCCAGCTCACGCTTGACTTTGATGCTGCCGTTCTGTTTCTGGATTTCCATGACGATGGAGGCATGGGGTACCTGCAGCATTTCCGCCATGATCACACCGGTCTGAGCGGAACCGTAGTCGTCCGTCTGCAGCCCGGTCAGAACCAAATCGAACTGTTCTTGTTTGATAGCCGCGGTCAAGATGCCCGCATTCACGATGGGATCCAGACTGGTAAAGCTCTCGTTGTTGATATGAATCGCCCGGTCCGCCCCTTTGGCCAAGCCTTGTTTAATAGCCTCTTTTACGCGCTCCGGCCCCATGCACAAAATCACCACTTCGCCGTCATGCTTTTCTTTCAGACGCAAGGCTTCTTCCAGCGCATAATGGTCGCTTTCGTTGATCTCATAATTGAGGTCGGATTCGTGAATCCAGCTGCTATCCTCTTTGATTTTCAGTAAAGAATCTTTCACAGGAACTTGCTTCATGCAAACGATAATATTCACTTTTTGCTCCTTCAATTTTTGATGATAAATTTATCCCTTAATTTTTAGTTTAATGATGAACCAACTCATCCTAGTACAGTAATTAAATCATAATCTCTTGGAATCGAGTTTTTATCGAACAAAATTGATTTACATTAAAATATTTCACTTCGAAATATTACGTTTAATAAAAAATATTTTAAATTTCCTTTCAGGATATTTTTGCTCACTCTAAAACCAACTTTGGTAAATGGACAAATGATTTAATGTTCTGATTAACTCGAAGTTGAATGTAATCCAGTAAATCCTGAAAATCCTGTTATCCTGTCAAATAAAAGTTCCACGCTGATGCGAAAACAATGGCGGGGAATGACAGGTTGAATAGTAACACGAAATTTAATATATCTCGCCATGAAGTCAACATTTTTTTAAGCGATCAGATCAAGAACATAGCCATTGGTTTCATAGGTGCTCACGGCTATTTCTTTACGCCAGGGATCGATGTTGTTATCGATTTGCCGGGCATTACGGCGAATCTTGCGCCAGGCCTGCTCACAAAATGTTCGGGCGATGGTGAGCTCTCTGCCTGTTTTGTCAGGACCCTTTTCTTTGAGTAGCGCGTCCACGCGTGAAATCACCGCGGCCATGGCAAACAGCTCCATGCTCATATCCGCCAGTCGGTGCAAGATAAATTCCTGATGAATGATCTCTTTACGATAGCGTGCAAGCACTTTTTCCACAGAAAGATGCAGCTCTTTGGCGTATTCCTCAAATTTGCCGGCTTCCTCACTCAGAGCTTCGTGAACCTCGCTCAGTCGTTCGGTGGACACGCGATCTTTGATTCGGTGTATGGCATAATCGGTGAGCACGCCCAGCTCGTTCAAGGGATTCTGCAGGGCTTTGCCCACGCGTTTCAAATATTCGCCGTGTTCCTGCATGCCGGCCAGCGCCACGAACAGCCGCAGCACTTCGTTGGTGCCTTCAAAAATCAGATTGATTCTGGAATCCCGCAGAGCGCGTTCGTAAGGATATTCCTTGCTGTAACCCAGACCACCGGCGATCTGCATGGCTTCGTTCACTGTGCGCCACAGCGCCTCCGAAGCATAGAGTTTGCATATCGCCGATTCAACCGAATAATCCACATCGCCACGGTCGATGAGACCCGTGGTTAAATACACCATACTTTCCACGGCAAAAGTTTCCACCACCATGCTGCTGATTTTATCCTGAATCATTTCAAAATCTGCGATAGCGGTGTTGAACTGTTTGCGGTTTTTGGCATAATCCACACTCATGGCGATGAGTTTTTTCATGCCTCCGACGCTGCCCGCAGCCAATCCCAGGCGGCCGGAGTTTAACACTTCCATGGCGACCTTGAAGCCTTTGCCCACCGGTCCGATGACGTTTTCCACCGGCACTTTCACGTTATCAAAATTGATCTCCGTGGTTGAAGAACCGTGAATTCCGAGCTTTTCTTCCTCTTTGCCGGAAGAAAAGCCCTCCATGTCGCGGGTGACAATGAAAGCGGTGATTTTCTTTTCGCCGGTTTCGCCTACCGGTGTTTTGGCGAACACGGTGAAAAAATCAGCCAGACCGCCGTTGGTGATCCAAATTTTATTGCCGTTCAAAGTATAATGGCCGTCCGCGGCGTCGAGAATGGCGGTGGATTGAATGCCCGCGGCGTCCGAGCCGGCGCCGGGTTCGGTGAGGGCAAACGCGGCCAGCCACTCGCCCGATGCCAGCTTGGGCAGGTACTTTTTTTTCTGTTCTTCGCTTCCGTGCAGCAGCAGGGCTTTCAAGCCGATGGATTGATGGCCGCCCAGCGTCACCGCTAACGAAGCATCGAGTCCTGAGATTTCTTCAAACACGCGGTTGTAGGCTGTAGCAGAAAATCCGTATCCGCCGTATTCTTCCGGAATGGACATGCCGAAAAGACCCAGTTCGGCCAGCCCTTCGATGACTTCTTTGGGGATTTCTTCCTGCCGATCGATGGCAGCGGAATCGATGTGATCTTTGGCAAATTGCCGGATGCTGTCGAGGATGAGCTTTAAATTGGAGGCTTCTTCTTCATCTATTTTCGGAAATGGGAAAATAAGACGTTGTTCGATGCTTCCTGCAAACAAGCATTTGGAGAAACTATTGTTGTTTTTGATATTATTGGCCATTGCTTTCTCCTTAAATATCCTTATTATTTAATTTTTATCGTTCTCATAAAATTTGGCATTTTTCTCTGCCATCTTTTGCAGCAGACACGGCGGCTCGAATCGGTCGCCAAATTGCTTTTGTAAATCAAGCATCCTTTCAACGCAGGTGGTAAGCCCCAGTGAATCGGCGTATTTCAGCAAGCCGCCCCGAAACGGCGGAAAACCGGTGCCAAATATCATCCCCGCATCCACATCCCGAGGGCGTCGAACAATCTCTTCTTCCAAACAGAGCACCGCTTCTTTGAGCATCACAAAAATCAGGCGATTCTGCATATCCTGCTGCGAAAGTTCCGTGTCCTGCCGGATCAAATCTTTAAGCAATCCATAAACCGCGTGGTCCACAATCTTGTTTTTTCCTTCATAAATGTAAAATCCCTTGCCGCCTTTTTTACCCAAGCGGCCATCCTCGTTCACTCGGGCGATGACTTTTGAGGGCGTCACGCGCTCCGTGAAGGCTTTCTGCATAATTTTCGCGACTTTGTAACCCACGTCGATACCCACTTCATCCAGCAGATTCAACGGGCCCATGGGCATACCGAAATCCAGCATGGCGCGGTCGATGGCGTCGATCTTGGCGCCTTCTTCCACCATCAGCGTGGCTTCGTTGATGTAAGGCGCCAGAATGCGGTTGACTAAAAAGCCCGGACTGTTTTTAACCACGATGGGAATTTTCCCCATTCGTTTGGCAAAGGCCACGGTGGTGATGGTGGTTTCATCTGAAGTCTTTTCCCCGCGAATAATTTCAACCAGCGGCATGCGGTGTACGGGATTGAAAAAGTGAAAGCCGATGACGCGTTCCGGCTTTTTTACCGCAGAGGCAATTTCGGTGATGGAAAGCGAAGAGGTGTTGGAGGCCAAAATGGTGGAATCTTTCACCTTTTCTTCCACTTCAGAAAACACGGCTTTTTTAATCTCCAGATTTTCGACAATGGCTTCGATCACGAAATCCAGTTGACTGAAGCCGGAATAATCCGTGGTTCCGGAAATCAGGGACCATTTCCTTTGCATTTCACGAGAGTTGATCTTTTTCTTATCCAGCGCTTTTTGAAATATTTGCCGCGCTCGCTTGAGCCCTACGTTTACGGCTTCTTCGTTGATGTCCTTCATGCGAATGGCAAACTCATGATCTGCCAGATACTGGGCGATGCCGCCGCCCATGACGCCGGCTCCCAGCAGCGCGACATTTTTGATTTCCCTCACTTCCTGCTTGACCTTATCTACCCCGGCGTCTTTTTTGAGGGCTTCGTTGAGATAGTACAGAGAAATCAGATTTTTGCTCTCTTCGGTAGCGATCAGCTCACCTAAGAGCCGGGCTTCCACTTCCAATCCTTCCTGTAGCGGCAGTTCAATGCCTTTTTGCACGGCTTCCAGCGCTTTCAGCGGCGCAGGATAATGGCCGCGGGTGGTGCGCAAAGCTTGTTTTTTGGCCTGTTCAAATAAAATTTTCCGACCGAAGGGATTGCTTTCCAGAAGCAGGGCGTGCAGTTTTTTGGCGTTGCGCTTTTTTTCGTAAGCCGACCGGGCAAATTTTCGCTGCATGTTGTAGGCAAATTCCTCGGCTGCGGCTTTCATGAAAGAAAATGGGTAGTCCACCGGCAGCACTTTGTCCACGATGCCTAACTTACCGGCCCATTTTGCATCTACGAGTTTGCCGGTGAGAATGAGCTTTAGGGCGCGCTGAATGCCGATTAGACGAGGCAGTCGCTGGGTACCGCCGAAACCGGGAAGAATACCCAATCGCACTTCCGGCAAACCGATTTTGGTTTTTGGGTGCACTTTGGCGATTCGGAAATGGCAGGCCAGCGCCAGCTCCAGTCCGCCACCCACGCAGGCGCCCTGAATCGCTGCGACCACGGGAAAGGGCAAATCGTGAATCTTCTGAAAAATCGCCTGCCCCTTGCGGGCTTTCTCAGCGCCTTCAGCCGGGTCGTACACATCCTTGATCTCGGCAACGTCGGCGCCGGCGATAAAATTGTCTTCTTTGCCGCTCAAAAAAACCAGGGCGCTGATACCTGCCTTGGATTTTAACTCTTCCAGCCAATCATTTAATTCCGTCATCACTTCAGACGACAAGATATTCACTTTTTCGCCGGGCACATCAAAAATCAAAAAGGCCACCCCGTTTTCACGAACCTCCAAACGAAAAGCACCGTTTTTATCTGATTTTTGTACGGAATCAACCTGGGATTTTATTTCTTGATTTGCTACTTCTTCCATGGTCTTTAAACCTCCCCTGTTTGAATAAAATTGTGTACTCTGAACCGTTCCATGCAGATATTCCTATTAAATTTTTACAGCGGATTTATGGCCGCTCTTTCGATAATTCAAATGCGGTTTTTACGGGGCCGCCACGCCTCGAATAAAAATTTCAGCAATTTGGTGGGCGGACTGCTCCAGATCATATTTGCCATTTTTTAGTAACACCCAGTGCGTGGCGATTTCATCCAGGGCGCCGAACAAGGCGCGTTTCACCAGGCCCGGATGAATATCCGACCGAAAAATCGCCTGATTCTGACCTTCCACGATCAAATCGCCGATCAAATTCAAATACTCTTTGAGCTTGGAGCCGGTGTATTCCTTGATAAAGCGATTGCTCTGCCTGAGCTCGAGCTGAAAAACCTGTGCCAATTTCGGATTTTTTTTGACAAAATTCAAATGTGTGTGGATGAACTTCTCGAGCTTTGCGATGAGATCGTGCTCTCGGGCAATTTCCAATTTGGTTCGCGTGATAAATTCACCCATCTCTTCTTCGAAAATCGAAATCAGAATGTCGTCCTTATTTTTAAAATAGAGATAAATGGTGCCGTCCGCCACTTGAGCATTTTTTGCGATATCGGCTACTTTGGAGTTGTAAAAGCCTTTTTGGGCAAATACCTTGACTGCGGCTTTCAGGATGCGGCTTCTTTTGTCTTCTTTTACTGGCATGGAAATTCGATTCTCGTAATAATAATTACCTGGTATAACAGATGGGCGCAGAGAAATATTTCATAAAATGAATGAATATTCATTCATAATTTAATATACCATCGGACTTTGTCAAGTTATTTTTATGAAATAACTTTTTTGTGACAATATTTTCAACCTGCATTATTTTTAACCCGGTGGAACCGCAACCAAAAAGGCAAAATGATTAAGGGAAAATAATTTTAACCTCTATTGAGCGATTCGCTATTAGCCGTTGGCTATGAGTTATTGTCTGAACGAAAACTCACGAAATGCGCGATTTAAAAAAACCTCTTCGCGAAGACGTCCCTTCGACAAGCTAAGGACAGCCCCCCGAGCGAGGCAGGAATTCACCCTCGGCCAGGAGGCTTTCGTTCAGACACTAATTACACATTCTAACTTTTCTATTTAACCCAGCGCGGCGAAGCCGCAAATGAATGGAACACAGATTTAACGGATAGAACGGATTTACACGGATTTGGTCTTAGATGAAAACCAAAAAAAATCATGAGCCACACAATACACATTCCACTGACTTCGACCCATTCCGTTAAATCCAATCCGTTCAGATCCGTTAAATCCGTGTTCTATTTTTTTGCATTTTTTTGCAAAACTTTACTGATAATACTACAGAGGCCGCTGAGGACGCAGAGAATAATATCTCTCTGCGAAACGCTCTGCGCTCTCGGCGGCCTCTGCGTTAAAATCAAAGTTTTTATTTCATCATCTTTGGCTCAGGTGTAAAACGCCTTTTTCGTCGTAAAGAAAAAAGTCGATGTAGAAATGACTTCTTCAATAAATGGTGACATGCTCATGATTTGGATATTTGTAACTATCTTTAAAATAAAGAATTTTGTGAATTCAGGTTGCTAAAAATGCGTTAAAAACCATTGATTACACTAATACGAAACTTGAGTGAATTAGATAAATCAAGCTGCTGCCGGTTCGGTGTTTTTCAGCGGTTTCGGTGCTCAATGTAAAAAACATTCACCTTCTTTTCTACAAAATCTGACCAAAAATCCATGCCCACAGCCATAGTTTTTGCTTGCTGTTTAATCTACAATCTTGTATTATTGTAGCGCATCATTTCCAGCACAAAAAACCCCAAATAAACCAATTTTGACCAATCGGAGGTAGCATGCGAATACTATTCTGGCTAACGCTGAATTTATCCGCAGCCCTTTCTGTGGCTGCACAATCGATTGCCGGGTTTACTCCGGAGTCGGCAGCTCAGCAGACCCAACTTGAACAGCGGTACCAAACCTTGCCCCGGGCAGCCAATGCCAAAATGTACTTGAAAAAGTTAACGGAAGAACCCCACATCGCCGGCAGTCCGGAAAGCAAAGCCGTGGCCGAATACATTCACACTAAATATCAGGAATGGGGACTGGACTCCAAATTGGTGGAATATCACGTTTATCTGCCCTACCCGGAGCAAGTAGCGCTCACGCTGATCGAACCGGACACGTCACATTTTGATTTGCACGAGCCTTCCTGGCGGTTTGACAAAGATGCTTACGACAGCCGGGCCGTGCTGCCATTCAACGCCTACTCACCTTCAGGAAGCGTGCAAGCCCAGGTGGTGTACGTGAATCGAGGTCTGCCCGATGATTACGCACAGCTCGAAGAGCTTGGCGTAGAGATCGATGGAAAAATCGCTCTGGCGCGCTACGGCGGCAGCTTTCGCGGCGTCAAAGCGAAAGTGGCCGAGGAGCGCGGCGCCAGCGGTTTGATCATTTACTCCGACCCGGCGGATGACGGTTACATGAAAGGCGATTTTTATCCACACGGTCCCATGCGGCCGCCGGAAGCGGTCCAACGGGGCAGTCTGCTCTATATTTTTCAGTATCCCGGCGATCCGCTCACCCCGGGCATCGCCGCCACAAAAAACGTTAAGCGGCTTAAACACGCTGAAGCAACGAGCATCGCGAACATTCCCACCCTGCCCATTTCTTACGGCAACGCGCAGAAAATTTTACAAAATCTGGCTGGCGAAGAAGTGGCGGATGGCTGGCAGGGCGGCCTGCCATTTCGTTACCATGTTGGGCCGGGGCCGGCCAAAGTCCAAATGCAGCTCAAAATGGATTACCAGATTCGACCCATTTATAACGTCATCGTCCGCATTCCGGGAGCCGTCGAGCCGGAGAAACTCATCCTCATCGGCAATCATCACGACGCCTGGGTTTACGGCGCCGTGGATCCCAACAGCGGCACCGCCACGGTCATGGAAATCGGACGCTGTTTCGGCGAGCTGCTTAAATCCGGTTGGCAGCCCAAGAGAACTCTGGTTCTAGCGCACTGGGACGCCGAAGAGTACGGCATTCTCGGCTCCACCGAATGGGTGGAAGACAACAAAACCGAGCTGGCTAAAAATGCGGTGTTGTACATCAATATCGACTCTGCCGTTTCCGGCGCGAATTTTGGCGCCAGCGCGGTGCCGTCGCTGGATAATTTCATCCAAAGTGTGACAAAAACAGTGCGCGACCCCACTACAAAAGAAACGGTTTTTGCGCGCTGGTGGCAGAGACTACATAAAAAAGAATATAAAAAACTCAACCAAACCGTGCCGGACACCGCCAGCGTGAAAATCGGCCGGCTGGGGAGCGGCTCGGATTATACGGCGTTTTTGCAACATGCCGGCATCCCTTGCCTGAGCATGGGATTTGGCGGGCGCTACGGCGTGTATCATTCCATCCTGGACAATTTCTTCTGGATGCAGAACTGGGGCGATCCGACGTTTGAGTACCACGCCGCCATGGCCAAAATCGGCGGTCTCACTGCATTGCGATTCACTCAGGCCGATGTGTTTCCATTCGAATACACGCAATACGCCGCGACCGTTGTTGAACACATCGAAGAGCTGGAGAAATCGCTTAAGAAAAAATTCATGGAAGTCAAAATTGATTTCAGCGCCGCCAAAGAAAAAGCCCAAAAATGGCAACAGGCCTGTGAAAAGCTGCAACAAAAGATTCGAACAGCGATTTCAAAGGGGCACGATTTCTCAAAAATAAATGCCATTTTGATGAACATCGAAAGAGATTTTCTCGAACAAAATGGCTTGCCGGGTCGTAAGTGGTTTAAACACCGAATCTACGCTCCAGGTTTGCATACCGGCTACGCTGCGAAACCGCTGACCAGTGTGGCAGAAGCGGCTGAACGAAAAGACTGGCAGCAGGCAAATCAGGAATTGCAGACGCTTCTAAGCATTTTGAACCGGGTGTTAGCCGCCACCGAAAAGGCACTGAATTTATAAACAGTTAGAAAATCCTTATATTTTCATTTACTTTTCGTGAGGTCAAAATGAAATATTTAAAAATAATCACCGTAATTAGTTTATCAGCTGTGTTTTGTTTCATGAGCTGTTCTGATGACAGCAATACCCTGATTCAGCTGACGGGCTTTTCAGCCTACCCGCTGAAAATCGGCAATCAATGGCAGTATGAACACGAAATCGCCGTGGTCAATTTTCAGCCGAGTGTGCCCGATACCCCCTTTCCCGGTGATACTTTGATTTTGGGAACTTCCACGGTGGAGGCGGTGCGCATGCAGACCCTGCCCGGAGGGACTGAGACTTACGTTCTGCACGAAACGTTTCGGGAGACAAATCAGATCTGGGAAAGCGAATTTCACTACAGAAATGAGGAAGACGGCTTGTTTATCTACGCCACACTCGGTGCGAATAGTCAATCCCTCCCCAAGTCCACGTCAAATCCAGCCAAAACAAGAATCCAATTCATTGGAAAGGAATTCAACAGCTTACCTGAAATGTACGCGTTTTTTGAGCGAGCGCTTTTTTCTGATTTGGCACTGTTGGACACGCTGGTCATCGAAAACCCGCCACTGCAAGTGCTGCCTTTTCCCACGGAAGTGGGCCAGGTTTGGGCCTACCGTGAAAAAGGCAATCCCTTTCTCATTGAAAAAAGCGTGATCGGCAAAGAAACCGTCGAAGTGCCGGCTGGAGAATTTGAGTGCTTTAAAATTCAGTGGGATCTCGACTTTGATAATGATGGCACACCAAACCAAAATATCGAATTTGTCGATTATATCAGCGCCCGAGGTCTGGTAAAAAGGACACTCATTTTTCGAGGTCTGGTGATTACTTCTGAAACAGGGCCGGAACCGGTGGGTTCGTTTGACAGCCAGCACGACGTCCTGGCCAGCGTGATTCAACTAAATTAACAAATTTAAAATTAAGTGAAATACACAAACCGCTTTATTTTCACGTGAAATTCAAACATTTAATCTATCTTCTGCTGGTTTGCACCTTCGCGGCGATTCCGAGCTTCAAAACCATCGACCCCTCGCCCGGACTCAAATCCAAAATCATCGCCACCGCCGTTTTTCATGGATTTGGCTCGGACGCCCAGACTCCAAACTCGCCAATTGTACAACCAGCGATTCCCCATAATTCACGCACCACTCTGGACTTTTTCCTTTTTGAATTATTCATTCCAATCCCCAAACGGATTACTTCCCCCAAACCTGCCATTTTCTTAAGCCCTCTTCGCAGAGCCCCGCCTTCCGTGGTTTAATTCCTTCTGACAGTCGGTTAGCTAAGATTTCTTGCGAGTACGGGTGTTCGTTTACACACGCAATGGGTGTTCACGCTTCAGCGTGCTCTTTACTCCACGCTTCCACAAGCTAAAGAACCTGTGTGAAAACATGGTAAAACAAGCCTCTGGCTTGTTAAAACAGGTCAATAATTTAATCTAAGTTCTTGTTTTCTTTGCAATCCATTCTCGCAAGCAAGATGCGTGCTTTACATTTTCACACAGCCTCTAAAGCTTGAACACCCGGAATTGGGATTCTGCAGGCGCTCAACTTTTATCCAGAATTTGAGTGCAAATTTTTTTTCAAATAAATGAGGACTACAATGAAATTTTGCTGGAAAATAAAAAGTGTCAAAGTGATTTCGAGGGTAAAAAAAGTCGTGTATTTTTTAACGATCGTTTTGCTGGCAATTTTTGTTTATTTCGGTGCCTGGTGTTTGCCGCCTAAAATGGTCACACGGATTTTACAGGCACTCAAATCCAAATCTCAAACAGAACAGGTGCTAAAAAATGAAAACGAATTGGATTAATATTTTGGCAGCGACGGATCGATTTCATCGGACCAGGCCAGAATGCCGCCCACCAAATTCTTCACACGCTGGAAACCGGCTTCCCGCAAAAACTTCACCGCTTTTGCACTGCGTACACCCGAGCGACAGTAAGCCACGATGTCCCAGGAGCGATCCAGCTCGTGAATGCGGGTGGCCAGTTGGTTCAACGGAATCAACCTGGAGTTGGGCAATTGGCAGATGGCTTTTTCATGCGGTTCGCGTACGTCCAGCAAAAACAGGCTGCCATTTTGAATGAGTTTCGAATTGAGCTCGGACACCGTGATTTCATGTTCAGGGGCCAGCACAAGCCGATCGGCTTCGGTGCCGATGCCGCAGAATTCTTCATAATCGATGAGCGCCGAAATCGAGGGATGTTCACCGCATATCGGGCAGTCGGGATCTTTGCGGAGCTTGAGCTCTTTGAAATGCATGGCCAGAGCGTCATACAAAAGCAGCCGGCCGATAAGCGGTTTGCCTTTGCCGATGATGAGCTTGATGGCTTCGGTGGCCTGCATCAGACCAATGCTGCCGGGCAGGATTCCCAGCACCCCGCCTTCCGCGCAACTGGGCACCAGCCCGGGCGGCGGCGGCTCCGGGTACAAGCAACGGTAGCACGGCCCCTCTTTGGCGTCGAACACCGACACCTGTCCTTCAAAGCGAAAAATGCTGCCATAAACGTTGGGCTTGCCCAGAAGCACGCAGGCGTCGTTCACCAAATAGCGGGTGGGAAAATTGTCGGTGCCGTCCACGATGATGTCGTAATTTTGAAAAATATCCAGGGCATTTTCCGAAGTCAGATGCGTCTCAAAATGATCGATTTGGATGTGGGGATTGATGCCTTTGAGCCGGTCGCTGGCCGCCTGCAGTTTTGGGCGTCCGACGTCCTCGGTGGCGTAAATGATCTGCCGCTGCAAATTGGTGTAATCCACCACGTCGAAATCCACGATGCCAATTCGACCCACGCCGGAAGCAGCCAGATACATGGATGCCGGCGACCCCAGCCCCCCCATGCCGATGAGCAGCACACTGGCCTGCTTCAGTTTTTCCTGACCTTCCAGCGCGACCTCGGGCATGATCAGATGCCGGCTGTAGCGCTCGATCTCGGCTTTTGAAAACGGCACTTCGCCCGCCGATGGGGCATGGCTTTCGCTGCCGCCGGCCACCGAAGGCACGATGGTGACGACGTCGCCGGCCGTGACCGGCGTATCGTTTTTTTGCAGAAATCGAATGTCGTCGTCGTTGACATAAACGTTGACGAAATTGCGAATCTGGCCATCCTCACTAAAAAGATGTTTCTTGATATCTGGAAACGATTGCGTTAAACGCGACAAGATCTCGGCGATATTCCTACCTTCCAGCTCCACGACGTCCAGATTTTTGGTGTATTGACGCAACGGCGTCGGTATGATTACTTTAATGGACATGTACGTTCTCCAAAATAATTAAACGATGATAATCGGTTCTTCTTGGAATTCCACCCTGTTCGAATCCATGACCCAGGAAGCGACTTCCTGTGCCTGATTTTCCGTCACAGAAACGATGACATACGAGTACCACGGCCAGCCGTGCTCGAGGTCGAAAGTCGAAGGCTTCGCTGCCGCATTTGGGTGCGAATGATAGAATCCCACGATATCCAAGCCGTGTTCTTTTGCGAACTTTTCACCCTGCAAAAACGTTTCTGGCGTGATCAAATAACGGTGATATTTTTCCGTTCGCTGCTGGGCATTGAAGGCCGGCAGGGTGGTTTGAACCACCTTAACGCCATTGGAATGAGCGCCCAGAAGAAAGCCGCAGCATTCATCCGGGTAGGTTTCTTCGCCATACGCTTTGAGCAAATCGAAATACTTTTGGTCAATTTTAATGGCCATATTCGAATTCCCTCCAAAATCTTTGATCAAAATATTTATGTGCACTATCAGGAAAGATGACTACAATAAGACCGTTGGCGCTCTGTTCAGCCACCGTGAGCGCCGCTGCCAGGTTAGCTCCGGACGACAATCCCACCAGCAATCCCTCTTCTCTGGCCAAGCGTTTCACCATGATCTGCGCATCTTCTGTGCGCACTTCCAGGTTGGTGTCTGCCAGCTTGTGGTCGTAAATTCCCGGCTGAATGGACGAGCTTATATGCTTGAGTCCTTCCAATCCATGAAAGGGTGAATCCGGCTGAACGGAGATCAATTGCACATCGTGTCTGAACATTTTTAATCGACGACCGGCGCCCATAAAAGTTCCACTCGTTCCCAAACCGGCCACGAAGTGCGTGATCTTGCCCTGTGTCTGCTGGTAGATCTCAACCGCCGTTCCCTGGTAATGCGCCATCCAGTTTGCCCGACTGTTGTACTGATCCGGATAAAAGTAATTTTCCGGATTTTCCTGGTACATTTTTCTCGCGGCAAGAATGGCGCCATCGGAACCCTCCTGTGGATCGGTGTAAATCAGCTCAGCGCCGTACGCATGCAAAATTTGTTTGAACAGAGCGCCGGCATTCGAGGGCAGACAGAGCCTGACCTTGTAACCCAGCGCCGCCCCGATCATGGCATACGCAATGCCGGTGTTGCCCGATGTGGCGTCGAGGATGGTTTGGCTCCGCGTCAGGCCTCCGCTATTTACCCCCTCTAAAATCATGTTGAGAGCAGCCCGATCCTTCACCGAGCCTCCCGGATTGAACCACTCTGCTTTGGCGTAAATTTTTACCGGCCAAACCGCTTTTGAAATGCGGGGAAGTGCCAGTAAAGGCGTTTTCCCGATGCGGTTGAGAAGGTTGTTTTTCTCAATTGCAGCAGCGGCTTCCTTTTTCTTTCCAGAGGCCGGTGCTTTAAAAATTACTGTCATGTTTTCTATAACCTGAATTTAGCTATTCGCTATTAGCCTTTGGCTGTTAGTAAATAAAATTTAATTAGCTAAGATGGTTTTTGTAAATCACCTAACGCGTGAATGGATAGAGTCAACGTAAGTCTCCAGACATTAAATACCACTGGCCAAAAGCGAAAAGCCAATCGCTCATTTGGCGTATAAAATAAAAAACCCACATCAATTTCAATGTGGGTCAGGATGATTGTCGATTTTGTTTATTGGCAAACATTCATAACCCGCATCTCTTTTTACAACAGCACAGCATCATAGGTTGGTACCCATCTACATCAATAAAAGAAATGAAATTATAAATGTTTTTGTTCATGTTTTTTAATACTTTTAACAGCCAAAACAAATTTATCGATCAGGATATTCCCGATCAAGATAAATCTCGAAAACTATCGGTTTTTATCTACCCAGTCTTTGATGTAAGCGATGATATCAGCGGAAATCGAGCCCGGGCCAAACAGCTTGCCGATACCCATTTTTTCCAGTGCTTTCATATCTTCCGGCGGAATGATGCCACCGCCGGTCAACAGCACGTCGTGCAGCCCTTTCTCTTCCATGAGTTTTTTAATTTTGGGAAAGAGGGTCATGTGGGCGCCGGAAAGCAAACTCACGCCGATGACGTCCACATCTTCCTGCAACGCGGCTTCCACGATCATCTCTGGCGTTTGGTGCAAGCCGGAATAAATCACTTCAAAACCGGCGTCGCGCAAGGCGCTGGCGATGACTTTAGCGCCGCGATCATGACCGTCCAATCCGGGTTTGGCTACTAAGATTCTGATTTTTCGATCCATAGTGCTCCTCAGACCAATTGGTTAAAAAATTACGGGTTCCCTGTATTCGCCAAATTCTTCTTTCAAAACGTGGATCATTTCACCGACGGTGGCATAAGCCCGGGCACAGTCGATAAAATGCGGCATCAGGTTGTCCCCCTCTTTTGCTGCCAATTTAAGCTTGCCCAAGGCTTCGCGCGCGCGCGTCTGATTTCGATTCTGTTTCAACGATTTTAAATTAGCGATTTGCTGCTCGCCCACTTCGGGATCGATTTTGAGAATCGGAATCTCCAGTTTTTCATTTTTTTCCACAAAGGCGTTCACGCCCACGATAAAGCGTTCCCGGGCTTCGATTTCATCCTGATATTTGCGCGCGGCGTTGGCAATTTCGCGCTGAAAAAAGCCTTTCTCAATGGCCGGAATCACGCCGCCCAGGGCGTCGATTTTTTCGAAATATTCTTCGGCGCCTTTTTCCATACGATTGGTGAGATTTTCCATGAAATACGAGCCGGCAAAGGGATCGATGGTGTTGATGACGCCGGTTTCGTGCGCGATGATCTGCTGCGTGCGCAAGGCAATTTTCGCCGCCCATTCCGATGGCAGGGCCCAGGTTTCGTCCAGGGAGTTGGTGTGCAGCGACTGGGTACCGCCGAGCACGCCCGCCAACGCTTCAAACGCCGTGCGTACGATGTTGTTTTCTGGCTGCTGGCCGGTCAGTGAACAACCGGCGGTTTGGGTGTGAAATCGCAATTTCCAGGAGCGCTCGTCTTTGGCGCCATATTTAAAACGCATTCGTTTGGCATAAATTCGGCGCGCGGCTCTGAATTTGGCGATCTCCTCAAAAAAGTCGATATGGGAATTGAAGAAAAACGACAGTCGCGGGGCAAAGGCGTCGATATCCAGCCCGCGTTCCATGCAGGCTTCCACGTAGGCAAAACCGTCTGCCAGAGTAAAAGCCAACTCCTGCACCGCGGTGCTGCCCGCTTCCCGAATGTGGTAACCGCTGATGGAGATGGTGTTCCACAGCGGCACGTGTTTGGTGCAGTATTCCACCGAATCAACAAAAATCCGCATGGAAGGCTGCGGCGGAAAGATGAATTCTTTCTGCGCGATGTATTCTTTCAAGATGTCGTTTTGCAAGGTGCCCCGCAATTTATCCGGCGCTACCCCCTGTTTTTCGGCCACACAAATGTAGAAGGCCAGCAGAATGGCGGCCGGCGAATTGATGGTCATGGAGGTGCTGATCTTGTCCAGCGGGATGCCCTCGAAGAGCACTTCCATGTCGGCCAGCGAGTCGATGGCCACTCCGCAAACTCCCACTTCTCCCTGACTGCGGGGATCGTCGGAATCCACGCCCATGAGGGTAGGTAAATCGAACGCCACAGACAAGCCGTCCTGCCCCTGCTCCAGCAAATATTTGAAGCGCTGGTTGGTGTCTCGGGCGGTACCGAAACCGGCAAACTGACGCATGGTCCACAAACGCCCGCGGTACATGTTGTGGTGCACGCCGCGGGTGTAAGGAAATTCGCCGGGGAAACCGAGATCTTTTTCATAGTCGAGATTTTCGATATCATCCGGCGTATATAAAATATCCAGCGGCTCGCTGGAAACCGTCACATATTTGGATTTGCGGCCTTTTGAGCTGGCATCCACTTTTTTTGCCCATTCCTGCTTGGCCGCTTTTATCTTTTGAAGCTCGTCACGATTCATGGCGTTTCTCCAATTTTCTTTTGAAGTTGCTCAGAAGTTGTTCGGCTATTTTGTAAGGTGATAATTTCAAATGGTCGAATTTTTCCAGATTGGCGTCGAGGATTTTATGCGCGGATTCATCCCAAAACGATTTCTCCAGTTTGGAGCGTACGATGGCGCGAATTTTTTTAAACAGGCGATTTTGCCGTTTTTTATCTAAAATGCCCTTTTCAACCAAATAATTCCGATGTTCTGCAATCAGTTCAGCGATTTCCGTAATCCCTTCCCCTTCGCTGGCCACCGCCTGCAAAACTTTCGGCGCCCAATCCTTAGGCGGCCGTAGCAGCAGCATATTCTGAATTTCCTGCATAGCGCGATCGGCGCCCTCGCGGTCGGCCTTGTTTAAAATAAAAAAATCCGCGATTTCCATCAAGCCCGCTTTCATGGCCTGGATGGCGTCGCCCGATTCCGGCACCAGCACCACCAGCGTGGTGTCGGCCACACCCACCACATCCAGCTCGGATTGCCCCACGCCCACGGTTTCGATGATCACAAAGTTTTTGCCAAAAGCATCTAAAATATCGGCCACGTCGTCGGCTTTTTGAGACAGGCCGCCCAGGCTGCCGCGGGTGGCCATGCTGCGGATAAACACGCCCTCGTCCAGGGCGATGTCGCTCATACGGATGCGGTCGCCCAGCAACGCGCCGCCGGTAAACGGACTGGTGGGGTCCACCGCGATCACCCCCACGGTTTTGCTCTGCTTACGAAAATGTTTGGTGAGCTCGTCCACCAGGGTACTTTTGCCGGCGCCCGGCGGTCCGGTAATGCCGATACGATAGGCGCGGCCAATTTTGGTCGATACCGCATCCAGTAAACGTACTGAATAGGGATCTTCGTTTTCAACCAATGAAATCGCCCTGGATAAAGATCGTCGGTCGCCTTTAAAAAAGTGTTCGATTAAATTGTTTTCAGAATTCAAAATTCCAGTTTACCTTTTTTTATCCCGACTCGGATTGAGCATTTTAAACTCCTCATCAATCAAAATAAAAGAGAGGGTCTGAATTTAAATTATCATTGCCTCTGTCATGCTGGAAACATTTTTATTGTTTGATCGTAAAGTTCTGTTTATTAAAAAGATTCTTCCAGAATGACAAACACGTTGTTTCTTTGTTTTCATCGAGCCTCAATTGCATGAACACACTTTGTTGAAAATGGCCTTTCGCTGGCTATTTGCTATTTCCTCCCAATCTCTGGATTTTGGTTGTTGTGCTCATTCCTCATAAAATCCGCTTCAAATACCCACCCGGATTCTGGGTGATGAGATACCTTTCTCGGTTTTTATCGACCACAAAATGGGTATTTTCAGCAAGAAACCGCTCCACTGCGCACAGAGGCCCATCTATGCTCCGGCCCACTCCGTTGCCGTTGTTGAACACATCGGCGATGGTATCTTCTACGATGAAATAGCTGCCGACAGGGACCAAATCCGCATAGTTGTTTAAATCCTGCAGCACCATTTCCGCACTGTGATCGCCGTCCTGAATCACCAGCGCCGAACTCGCTTTCACCATCCGGTGTACTTGCTCCACCACCTGCGGATTTTGACTTTTACCGGTTATTTTGATGATGCGTTTATGCTCTGCCACGCATTCCGCATGATCCACGTCGATGGTCACCACCGTGCCTTTGTTCAAAATATCGCACAAATACGCCAAATAGAGTGCACAGCCGCCATACGCCGTACCAATTTCTACTATGAAATCCGGCGATTGTTCAAACACGATCTCCTGATAAATATGCAAGTCCAAAACATTCTTCCAAATGGGCACACCCATCCAGGTGACTTGTTTGGTGAGAATTTCGTTCTGATGGTGGATGACCCACTCAGACAACGTTTTTGAAAAGCGCGGCTGGTACTCCGGACGTTTGATATGAGCAAATTTACCATGGACGTTTAAATGTTCCCGCACAAGTCGAATAAATTTTTCAGGATTCTTGAATAATAACTGAAATTTGCTCATACCAACAATGGTAGATGACTATTTTATATGCGGTTGAAATTAAGGAATTTCAGGCAGATTTGCAAGGTATTTTTAGACGGCATGAACGGCCATTTTGATGGATGAGATTAAATGGTGTCCATCTGTAAAGAGCCTTTTTTTGTCATTCCCGCAATCTTTAAGCAGGGAACCCCTTAGTCGGTTAGGCACGAAATTCCTAATGAGCTTGTCCCTGCATGCCGTAAGCAGGGAGCATTCGGGAATGACGAATTCGGATGGACACTAAATATTGATTGACCGAAAACGAGCGTCTTCAAGCTGAGCGGAGTCGAAGTATGACGTAAAAACAACAGCTTATCACCCTTCGACGCAGTTTATCCTGAGCTTGTCGAAGGGCTCAGGGTAAAGAAATATGGACTTTTCGGTCAATCACTAAATACAAGAAGAAGCGCCCGATGTTCATCCATTCTGCAACTGCTGCTGTCTTCCAAACATTTTCCATTTACTGACGGGCAGGTCGTCCGTTTGGGATGACATGCTGGCTGCATTGTTATTAAATTGATTCTCGAACAACGCGGCCGCGATGACGGCAATCTGCTCGTCGCGGCTATCACGGGCATCCGATTGTCCGGAAAAATCAGCCGACCTCAAAAATTCCTTTTCGATGAAATGCGTGTCGAACTCGCCGCGCACAAACTTGTCGTTGTTCATCACCAGCGCGCAAAACGGAATGGACGTTTCCACGCCGTAAATCTCGTACTCTTGCAAGGCGCGTATCATGCGGGCGATGGCTTCGCTGCGATCCCGCCCCCAAACGATCAA
This sequence comes from bacterium, assembly GCA_046757025.1. GTDB lineage: Bacteria > Zhuqueibacterota > Zhuqueibacteria > Oceanimicrobiales > Oceanimicrobiaceae > JBHHXN01. The sequence continues at coordinate 6,872 of JBHHXN010000036.1, read as the reverse complement.
TTTCGCGATCAGCGGATCGTAGTAAACCGACACTTCGCTGCCGGCATAGTAACCGCTGTCCACGCGCACTCCCGGACCGCTTGGCAGGGACATGTTACTGATTTTCCCTGTGGACGGCAGGAAATGGTTGGCCGGGTCTTCAGCATAAATTCGACACTCGATGGCGTGGCCGTGAAATGTGATCTCGGATTGCGCAAATGGCAATTTTTCACCCGCCGCGATCCGAATCTGCTCCTTCACCAAATCCAGACCCGTGATCCATTCCGTCACCGGGTGCTCCACTTGCAGACGTGTGTTCATTTCCAGAAAGTAAAAGTTTTTCTCGCTGTCCACCATAAACTCGATGGTGCCGGCGTTGCGGTAACCACAGGCTTGAGCGGCTTTCACCGCCGCTTGGCCCATTTCGGCTCGCAGGCTTTCATTCAAAATACAGGAAGGGGCTTCTTCGATGACTTTCTGGTGCCGGCGCTGAATGGAACATTCTCGTTCGCCGAGATGCACCACCTGGCCTTGTGCGTCCGCTAAAATCTGAAATTCGATATGACGCGGGGCTTCTAAATATTTTTCCAGGTACACCCGGCCGTCGGCAAACGCGGACTCGGCTTCGGATTGGGCAGCACGCCAGGCCACAGCCAATTCCGACTCCTGCTTCACGATGCGCATGCCTTTACCGCCGCCGCCCGCAGCCGCTTTCAACATGATGGGGTAGCCTAATTTATTAGCAATTTTTTTTGCCGTCCCGACATCTTGCAACGGCTTCTCGGTGCCCGGCACGATGGGGACGCCGGCCTGCATCATGCGCTGTCGGGCTGCGGTCTTGTCCCCCATCAGTTTCATGGCGTCAGCAGAAGGCCCGATGAAAACCAGTCCGGCCGCTTCCACGCGAGCGGCAAATTCGGGATTCTCCGCGAGAAAACCGTAGCCGGGATGGATGGCCTCGGCGCCGGCCTTTTTGGCCGCCTCGATGAGCTTTTCCTGAACCAGGTAGCTCTCGCGCGACGGCGCCGCACCGATGCCGTAGGCTTCGTCTGCCATTCTCACGTGTAACGCCAGCCGGTCCACTTCCGAGTAAACCGCCACCGTGGAAATGCCGAGCTCCTGACAGCCGCGAATGATGCGAACGGCGATTTCGCCACGGTTGGCAATCAATATTTTGTTGAAATAGTTCATTCCCGGAAAGACGCCGTAAAGCTGTTAATGGCTTCGGCTTCGGTGCTGTAACCGACTAAAATCTTTTCCAGTTTGGCGATTTGAATGAGCGTTTTAATTTTGCCGTTTAAATGCACCAGACTCAAATTTCCGGACTGGGCTTTTGCCTGACGATGCCCGAACAGCAGCGCCCCCAGCCCCGAGCTGTCCACATAATCCACATTTTTCAAATCCACCAGAATTTTCTTCTCGCCGTCTTTGTCCACAAACCGCAACAGCTCGGTTTTAAATTCTGAGGCGACATTGGTATCCAATCGTTTTTCGTCAATTCTTAAAACCAACACCTCGTTGATTTTTTCAGTATGAAAATTCATCAAAATCCCTCATTCCAGATGACGTTTATGCTATTTTACTTTCAAGTGTGTCTGACGAATAAATAATTAGGGCCCAATCCGTAAACGATCCATCTCTTACTCGAAAGACTCCTAACGAGGGTGTATTCCGGCTTGGATTCCTGCCTTCGAGATAATGACAATCCGTCGCTTCCTTTTAGTTATTGGGACAAACCCAACACATGAAGTCAGAGCACATGCTTATCTCCCTTCAACCTCATTCAGGGTTCAATAAAACTTATCGTTCAAAAGCAAACCCTTAAGTTAGGATTGTAAAAGTTTCAACTTATCACCCTGAAATTCAAAGCAGCGGCCGAAATGATCTTTGTTGCCATGAATCACCCCAAGTTGCATAAAATCCAAAAATAATTCCGGCCGTAGCCAATCCTCTTATTCCAGAATAAAGGTCACCTTCATGCGCACGCGGTATTCTGCCACTTTGCCGTTTTCAATTTTCGCTTTTTGCGAGACGATCTCCGCACCGGTGATATTTCTCAAAGTCGCGGATGCGCGGTTGATTCCCTCCTGAAATGCGTCCTGAAAGCCCGTAGTTGAAGAAGCGGTAATTTCACTGACTCTTGCAACTGCCATTTTGCCCTCCTTGTTTAATGAATAAAATTAAGTTTAAAATTTCGGCGTCTTGCGCCAAACATCAAAAATATATTGTCACTAATTGAAAAGCTCTAAGTCGAAATCCGAAAATCCCAAATCGTCCTGCCACTCTCAACTCTCTGTCCTCGGTTGTTTATTCTGTGTCCCTTGTCCTTTGTCCTTTGTCCTTTGTTCCTGGTCCTATATCTCCATCCTCCATCTTCTATCCTCCATTCTCCTTCTTTTTGCAAAAAACCTCGCGCACGGCAAAGCAAAGTATTGAAATTATTTTACTTTTTCAACGAATTTCCGTGAAATCATACATTATTTTGTTCCGGGTGTTTTGAGCTCGCTTTAGGCGGTTTTAAACTCTCTGCCGCCACCACACAGCGAATTTCCTCATAGCTGAATTCTTCCGGCAGCTGCTCTTTGATGGGACTCAGGGCGCCAGCACCTACATGGCGCATCACTTCACGAATTTTTTTAATCTTGCCCACTGGCACCACTGAGGAAACCTGCACCAGACCCTGCCCGATGAGCTGACTGATGTGCGTATAAATCGTCCCCACGGACAATCCGCGCAGTTCGGCGATTTCCTCCGCCGTTTGACCTTCACGAAACAAGGCCAGAGTCTTCTGCTGGGTAGGGGTTAAACCGGCAATCTGACGCAAAGGCGAGTCCGGTGGCGCCGGCGTTTGTGCCGCATTCATCGCCAGTGCAATGCTGGCTAAATTCTGTAACGCCTCCTCGCCGCGAGGAGTGCATTTCAGCACGGGATAATCGCTACCCACCAGTTTCAGGAAGCGATTCTTCAGAAGCTGATCGATAAAATCCCGGCACTGGTTTTGGGTGAAATGCTGCAGCCGGCTGTAGTATTTGGATTTGTTCCAGCCATATTCGAAAATATCCCTGGCTTTGGAACCTGTCAAAATCTCTACCAAACGCGACCGTCCCACGTCGCGCTTGAGATGTTTGACCGCGTGCAAAATGATGAGCGCGGCTTTTTCGGTTTCCGTGTAATCTTGCCCGGATTTCGGCGGTTTCGCCTGCACGGCCTTTTGGGATTCGCAATTGTCGCAGCAGCGCTCGGCTTCGGCGCTGCCGGTGTCGCCAAAATGCTTTAAAATAATTCGCCGACGACAACGATTGCTCTCCGAATAATCAATAATCTGGTTGAGCTGGCGGTACTTGTATTTTTTTCGGGCGTGGATGCGCCGAACGATATTTGAAAAATCAACCCGCGGCCGGGGAGGCAGCTTGAAATTCATCATACCGCTTTCATCGCCGCGGTCGATCAAAAAACCTTCGTTCACCAGCTCTGCAATGGCCACGCGGATTTTGGTTTCGTAAAACTGCGTCATCCGCATCAAATAGCCCAGACTGGTGCGCACAAAATGGTTGCTGGCGGCATCTTTGAGCAGATCAAAAATATGTGCCAGCTCATCCCACTCCGGCAGGCTGTTTTCGATAAACCATTCCTGAATGGCGCGGTCTTGTGGCGAGTACAGTAAAATACTGCGCGCCGGCTTGCCGTCGCGGCCCGCCCGGCCGGCTTCCTGGTAATAAGCCTCCAGGGTGCTGGGCAAATTAAAATGGATGACGTGGCGAATGTTCGCTTTATCCACGCCCATGCCGAAAGCGTTGGTGGCGGCGATGACCCGAGTCTGGTCGGTCATGAACGATTCCTGAATACGGGAACGCTCCACCGCATTCAGGCCGGCGTGATAATAATCGCATTTGCATTTGCAAACAATGCGCAAATAGTCGGCAACTTCTTCGGCTTTGGCGCGGGTACTGGTGTAGATGATGGCGCTGGCGCCGTTGCGATTCAACAGCTTTGAAATGAAGAGCAATTTGGTAGCGTCCTCATAAGCGTATTCCACTTCAAACGAGAGATTGGGCCGATTAAATCCCGTGACGACCCTTTGACACTTCTTCAAGCCGAGATGCCGAACGATGTCGTCCTGCACAGTTAAGGTGGCGGTGGCGGTAAGCGCCGCCACCGTGGGTTGATTCAGCAAGGCGATCACTTTGCTCAAGGTCAAATAGTCCGGGCGGAAATCGTGCCCCCAGTGCGAAATGCAGTGCGCTTCGTCCACCACCAGCAGATGAATTTCGACTTTGGCCAGCGCCGCCAGGAACGCGTTGCTGCGGAAGCGCTCCGGCGCCACATAGACCAAGCGATATCGCCCCTGCTGCAGACCCTGCACCCGTTTGTCCACCTCGGGTTTGCTCAATGAGCTATTGATAAAGGTGGCGGATTTGTTCAGCACCTGCAGCGACTCCACCTGGTCTTTCATCAAAGCGATGAGCGGCGACACCACCAGGGTGGTTTTATCGCTAAGCAACGCCGGCAACTGGTAGCACAGCGATTTGCCCGCGCCCGTGGGCATCACCACCAGCACGTTATTCTTGTTCTGGATATGTTGAACAGCCTCGAGCTGTCCGGGCCGAAAGCGGTCAAATCCAAAGTGGCGTTTCAGCTCGTGGTTCAGGTTTGGGGGCATGGTCGATAATTATGGTTTGATTGTTTTCTGTTTCATTCTTTATTTTTTCAAAGAAAAGTCAAATCGTAAATAACAAATTCCAAATAAATCTCAAATGACAAATTCTCATTTTTAAAAACCCCACCTTGACTCAACAAAATACTGTGAAAGTACAGGATTTAAAATTTGATTAACCTTTCCCACCTCAAAAAGCGGATAAAATTAACATTTGAACGAGGTTTTCCAGGTCCTTCTGTAAGAATCTTTTCAATTTTGAGCAGGGAACTTCGGACTAAAAAAATGTCGCCAGCAGAACTGTTTGGTAAGAATGCTGCAAGCGTTGCCGCCGTGTTCGTTCAATCCCTACTTTATTTCCACTTCAATTACGTGCGAGGTGTCCACGCCGACGATGTCCACCACTTTCACCATGATTTTATATTTGCCCGCCTTTTCAAAAGTGTGCGGCGCGGTAATCAATTCAATTTTTTGATTTTTTTTAGTCCGGAACGATTGCCACAAATTTTCAAAAATATAATTGCCGCTCCAGATTTCTTTTACTCTATTATCTTCTTTGATCTGAATGATTTCCTTTTTATCCTCGTAATCGAAATCCACCGCCCAGTAGTCGATCCAGTCAAGCCAGTTTTCAGTGAGTACTTCCCGTTTTAGAATCCCGCTTTTGTCTTTGCTCAATTTGGTGATCTGCCCGTTTTCGATGACCACTTTGGAACCGCCTTTTTTCAGCGTCTTTTCCAGTTCTTCCAGGTCATCCTGTGTGTAGTAGGTGGTGAAGTTGGTCAGTTCGATTTTGACGGTTTTCCCTTTGATGTGCGGCTTGACCTGCATATATGCCACATCGTAAAATTTCACCTGGCCTTTTTCAACCGCGCGCTTGTCGAAGGCTTCGTGCGGGATGTAGCGCATGCGGATGTCCACACCCTGCCCGCGCAGTTCGTCTTTGATGTACGGCACCAGCCCCATTTCAAATTCAAAGCCTAAAATATCCACCTGGGTGATCAGGTTCTGGCGGCATTCTTCAAAAACCTCTTCCACCAGCGTTTTAGTTACGGGAACAGAAAGCGGTCCCACATGCACAAAGCGCCCGGCTTTTTTGCCGTGCAGGTATTTATGCCCCTGTACTCGTTGCGCCGAATAACCCTCTAAGATGAGACGGACATATTTCTCCTGTTTGGCTTCCAGCAGTTGTTCCTGCTGCTCTTGCGGAATATTGGCGGGCACGCCGAAAAAGAACTGCCGTTCGTATTTGCCCAGATTGAGCACCTCAAAGGCGCGGTAAGGTTTGCCATCTTTTTTCAATTCCCGCTGCACCTGAATCATCCGCTTGCGCGTGGTGTGAACGGCGAACCGGCCCAGGTCGCAGGCAATCCATTTTCGGCCCAGCTTTTCCGCCACCGCCGCGGTGGTGCCGCTGCCGCAGTTATGTACCGCGCACACTTCGGTAAGGAAGGAGTGACTCTCTTTTACTTCCAAATCGTAAACGGTCTCCCGGGCCTCTTCAACGATTAGTTCACTGATTTTCATCGGTTTGAGTTCGATTCCGAAAAATACCACATCTTCTTTTTGTAAATATTTGGCTTCCATCCAAACAACCGCTTCTGAAAAGTCTGCTTCCACTTCTCCGATGTTTTTTACTATTTCATCCACCACACTATCCAGGGAATCATATATTTGCGTATTGGTAAAGCGGATAACCCGCAAGCCGGTTTCTTGCAAATAGTTAGTTCGTTGCCGGTCGTATGCCATGGCTTCTATGGTAAAATGTGAGTCGCCATCAACCTCAATGATCAAAGCTCGTTCCGGGCAATGAAAATCAACAATATAAGGACCTATGGGATGCTGCCGGCGAAATTTCACACCCAGTTGGCGATTGCGTAATTTCGACCAGAGCAGTCGTTCGGCTTTGGTCATTTCTTTACGCAATTTGCGTGCTTTCTGAAAGCTGCTTGCAAGATTGTGGCTCCAATCCCTTTTACCGCTTAGCGTATAACCTCTCTTTTTAATCAACACCCGATGATCGGCTGTAACCCACAGGAATTGCTCGCTGCCTTCATGACGAATGCCGATCATCTGGCCGTGGTATTCACGCTGAACCGTACGAAGGATCCGGTGCGGTTTGCCGTCGTGGGAGAATACCAAATCGCCGGGGTGCAATAGTTCAATCGGAGTGGTGTTAACCCCCCCCCCGCCCCCCCCCCAAAAGGGGGGGGGGGGTGTGGGGCCCCCGCCCCCCCCC
>JBHHXN010000035.1:0-37341 GCA_046757025.1 bacterium | reverse complement strand
GCCAGGCCGATTTCGTCTTTACTCGCTTGCAATACGACTCCGGCGATTGGGATGTGGATCAGCGCATGCCCTCCAATCTTCTCAATTCCCTCATCGAATACACCACCGTCGAAGTGGAGACCCGCGAGAAAATCGTACCGCTGAAAGACCGCGTGCTGTTCGAATCGCCGTTTTGCTATCTCACCGGCCACAAGCTGGTGCAGTTCAGCAAAAAGGAGCGCGACCATTTCGAGAAGTACGTTTGCAACGGCGGGTTCGTTTTTGTGGATGACTGCAATCACGACATCGATGCGCTGTTTGCCAAATCCTTTGAAGCGCAAATGCATGACATCTTCGGCGCCGGCGCCTTGAAAAAAATTCCCAATGATCACGCTCTTTATCATGCCTTTTTTCAGTTCGACAAAGGCCCGCCCACCACGTCCTTTGAGCTCAATGGCTGGGGCGACGATCTCGTGCACGATTACCTGAAAGCCATCGAAGTGAACGGCCGAATTGCCGTGCTCTACAGCAATAAAGATTACGGCTGCGAATGGGATTACGATTTTCGCAACAAACGCTGGCTGGTGGAAGACAACACCAAATTTGGCGTGAATATCATTGTTTACGCCATGACCGCTTGAAGTCCGGCTTTCCGACCCAACTATTCTATACATTAGTGAGATAACACAAACGAATTCGCGAGCTTGATCTGCGTCTATAATTTTCGAATGAACCACAGCACCGCCATGCACGACAAAAAAATGGTAAAAAACCAGGAGGCCGGCAATCTGCGAAGGCGTGGGTAAGTCTGCGTAGGGCTTTCCTCTGCCTGAAACTGACTGAGCAAAGCGGCTTGGCGGGTGTCCTCGATTTTCTGCCACTGCTGATAAGTTTGCCACGAGCTACGGCGGTGGACGAAAAACCAGAAGGGCGGACCGGCTTGGCTCTCTGCCCGGTGCCAGCCCGATTTTCGCGGCCAGAAACGACCCTGCCAGTGACTGGGAAAATTTCTATCCTGCAGCAGGGCTAATTGTTGAGGGGATTGCGAAGTTGACGCCATGCGGGTGGTGGGCTTTTCGGAGCTCGAAAACATTTGCAGTACCAGCGGTTGATTGGTAAAAACCGGCCCTTCCGGAATAATTCGCCAAATATCGCGGTCGGCATCCCTGCGCGCCACAGCCGACAACAATTGCGACCAGTAGGCCGCATGAAAGGACGCATTCCCTTCCAGAATCCATTTAAAAGAGTTGGTGACCAACGTCACGGCGAGGGCGCCTTTGCCCTGCTGACTGCGGCCGGCCACCATCCGACTCATTTCGTCCTGGAAAATAGCTTGCATTCCCCACTGCGCTTCTATCTCAAATGGCAGAGATTGAATAAGGGTGGTTTGCTTATCCAACGGTGTGGTCAGCGAGAGTTTTACCAGCCTGTAGTCGAGATCTTCGAACTTCCTGAATTTAATATGAAAAACATCAGATGGTCCCCGACGAGTGCGCTTTTCAGTTAAAAAATCGTTGTCAGGAAAAATCAGCAATCCCAGTCCGTGTTGGGTAACCTCTTCTGTAATCGCCGTGCGTTCGGAAGCGAGGAGTTGATTGAAATGGCGGCTGTCGGCGATCACCAAATCAAAATTTTCCAGCAGGGTTTTTGATATTCTGTCCAGGGCCATTTCGGGTTGATTGATAAACTCGTAGCGGTAACGCTGGCGGCTGATGGTGGAACGAATGGCGACGGCATTTTGATTGGCCGTTAACCAGTTTTTCAGGTGTTTCATTTCAAAGGTCGGGGCGCTTTGAAGTATCAATATTTTCAAAATATCGGCGGCCTCCACGAAGACATCCAGGCGCTCTGAGAAGATGAGGTCCTTCGCGCTGGTTTTCGCTCTCAACTGGTAAAGTGCTTTGCCCGCCTTTTTGGGAAGGGTGGTAAAAGAAAAGGTCGTTTCTTTTTGATTGTGAAATATCAAGGAATCCAGCACGCCGCCGGGATCGGCTAAGTACAAAATCAGCTCTTCCTCCGGCAATCCCGCGAGCGTGCCTTGAATTTGCAAAGGCTGTCCCTGTTTTCGATTACGTTGCCACTGAATATTTTTGACGCCCGCGGCCGGGGGGGTGGGATGAAACAGGATTTTGGACAGCTTCAGTTGCGTCCACTCGTAGCGGTGCAAACCGTAACCGAAAACATGCAGCGTGTGAATGCCATTGAAATGGCGATTCATATAGGCGGCGTCCGGCAGCGGCTTTACTTGCTTGAAGATTTTTTGCCAGTTAGGCGAGCTGTCCAGAGAAAATACCTCAAACTTGCTGTCCGCAGTGTCTGCAAAAGCCCGCACTACGCTCGCTTCCGCGCCGGGAGTGATCAGCACCACCTGGCGCAGGGCATCCTGTGTTTGCCAGCCTGGCTGCAGCGCCATCATGCTTAAAGCGGCTCCTGCCAACAAGTGCAAGGCAGTCTGCAAAGCAAATCGTCGGCGGGTGGCTTGTTTGAAAATCAAATAGGCGATGGCCCCGAAAAGCAGCAGGGAAAGGCCGATGACCAGGTAAACACTGAGCGGACTTGTGGAGAACACCAGCTGACCCCAGCTCAAAACGGTACCCCCAATTTTCTACAATAGATTGTGAAAATGTCCGAGGATGTGGTGGTGGGCTTTTCCGGCAGCCGTTGTTGTAGCGGTAACACACGCCAAAAAGCGCGTGCAATCTCCGGTAAACAGTCGTTGCAAATCTGACGTCGGTTTTCCAGAGATAAAATCAACGTGCGCAAATCCTGAAGCGCGGAAAGGTAGGAAGCGGGATTGGTCAACGCGTGTTGAGTGAGCCGTTTTTCGGCCAGTTGCAGAGTTTGAATTTCATCGCGCGCAAGCGAAGTCTCTCCGTTTGCCAGATCGCTCAGGATTTGCAGCACCTGGCGAACGGCGGCTTCATCTTCTTCCCTGGCTTCGGGTTTTTGCACCCGGCGATTTTCAATTTCTTCGAGATCCCCTGACAAGCGCGTTTCCGACACTTTCAATGGCGGCGGTTCCATGCCGATTCGTTTCACATAAATTCGGGATTCCTGCTGCACTTTCTTCAAAAACACCAGCGCCCGGTATTCGTACGGTAAGGCTTGTTCGGGTTGGAATGTGCGCAGATGCAGTTCTGCCTCCCACATTTCAGATAGAGCCGCTTTTAATTTGGATTTCACCGACTGCGAGAATAAAGTGGCGTTTTCTTCGAAGTCGTGTTGGTGGATAAACTGCTCGGGAACGGCGCTGTGTGCATCCTGAGGTTTGGACTCCTGCGGGTTTCCGGGTTCGTGCTCATGAGAATCAAACGATTGCGTAAAACCGGTCTCTTCTACGTCGGGCTCATCTGCGTTCCGTTCCTGAACGATATCCATATCCAGTCCGCTTTCGGACTCTTCGCCTAAAAATTGTCCGTATCGCAATCGCAAGGCTTTTTGATCGATTCCCAGATTATTGCACTGCCGTTTAAATTTATCAGCGGCCAGGCGGGCTTTATCTTTGATGAGCTTTTCGGTGTCGATGATGATCTGGCGCTGACTGCGAAAATATTCCGGAATGGGGTTGATGGCGATGCCGCTGCTCACCGTCAGCTCGGTTTTCGATGTGTCGGGCCAGATCACAAAGCGGGTTTCCGAGCGGCTGCGGTTGGATTGCGGCTGGCGGTTATCTCGCGCGGCCACATGAAAATACAGCTCGTCGCCGGGCTGCATGCCCAATTTTTTCAAATCCAGCAAAGTGGAAAGCTCCATGCGGTTTACCGGTTTGTAAATGCGTTGCTCGAATGGCAGGGTTTGTTCGCGAAACTTGACTGCCTCGCCTGCGCCTTTGGAAACGGTTGCCACGATTTCAGCTCGGGACAGGCCGTAATCATCGCGGGCTGACACTTTTAACGGGATCACGAAAGGTCCGTCGGTAGCTATTTCCTGGCGCACCGGCGGCTGAATCACCCGCAATTCCGGCGGCCTATCCTTGATTATTTTGATACTGAAATAGTCGCTGAATTGCCGCGATTCTATCTGCGAATAGAAGATCAGATAATAAATCTCGGAGTGCCAGAGAGAGCGGCTCACTCGAAAAGTCCGCCGGTCAACCGTTTGCAAGGGCAGTGTGTCGCCGCTGCTGAACACCAGACTGGCGTTTTGTATTTTCTGAGTGGACAGGAATTTCCAAGTGATCTCAGACCCCTCGGGCGCCTCGATGTTAAAATTGGAGCCGAGCTGTGGCGGTTTCCCGGTGTATTTCGGCGGCTGTACGAGTATTTTTACAGAATCGAATTTAAAAGGCGTGGGATGTGATTCGGCTATATCAGAGAGGTTAGAATGATCGGCCGCGGTCGCATCCGCAGCCGACCTGTTTAAAACTCGATTTTTCCAAATGGATAAATTGAGTAACACCACGACCAGCACAGTTAGCAAACAAAAGATGGCGGCCCGCGCCAGCGAACGGTTGGGCAGGATGCCGCTAAACGAATGCTGGTGAAATTCATGCTCCACGCGATTTCTTTGCAGCCGCTCGATCAGATTTAACGAAGATTCGGGTTTCAAAAATAAGTGGCTGCTTTCTTCCAACTCTGGAAAAGTGCGATCCAGATGGCGCGCCATCTGGAAGGCATCGGCTTTTTTGTGCATACGCGTCCGCCACAGGAGCATGAAAATGAGCACAAAACACCCTCCCCCCAGCCACATTTGGGCTAATCCGCGGAGTAAAAACACCGAGTGGATAACCGCGCTGCATAAAAGCGCCATCCCAAACGCAATGAGGGCCTTGCGAAATAAAAGTTTTCGCCGCCACTGTGCAGTGAGTTTTTGAATGCGGATTGTTTTGGATCTCATAAATTATTTGTTTATGTAAATCAAGTCGCCACGGGTTTTTTCACCGAAAACCACCTTTCCAACGCAAACAATGCCAGCGCCGCCAGCCAGAACAACCAGTGCAAATCGGTTATGCTTATTTTTTTTTCAATGCGGGAGGTCGTCGATTTCTCTGGTAAAATTTGTACCGCCGCGAGGCTTCTTTGATCCCACCGTTCGGGTCTGGAGGTTTGTGCCAGGGACGCTTTGGCGCTCGTTTCCAGCAAATGCAGCATCCACTCAGGAAAAGCCGGGTTGAGCACCAGGTCATTCCACTGTGGATGAAAGCGGCTGTGAAATTGCAAAAGAGTCAAACCGCGTTGAATTCGTTTGGTTAAAAGCGCCTGGCCAAAGCCGTCTCGCCATAAGATCAAACCGGCGTTTGTGGCTTGGACACGACGATGCAGCGGTACGGTGTGAGGGGAAGCAACATCCCGCATGTGAATTTGACTGTGGCCCTCAAAATACCGGGCCGAGTCGGCGTCGCTCACGATGATTCCACGCAGTTCAACCCCGTCGAACCATTCGGCAGGAACGGCCCTTTGTGACAGCCAGAAAATCAAATCACCCGATTCCAATTGCAGGTTGTTTTCTGCGATGAGCTGATTTCGAATCTGACAATCGTAACCAGCAAATTCCGCGACCGACTGAAGCGCGAGCTCCACATAGCGGGCGTCCTCGCGCCGGGATTCCTCAAAATAAATGATCGCCTGCAAAGGAGACTTCTGCAAGCTCAAAATGAACGTGTTGTTGACAGCTTCCGCACCCTGTTCCAGCAAGCGGATGGTGATTTTCGATTTCGCCGTGTCGGGTGCGATTTCTAACGGCCCCAGTTGCCCCGTGTCAATGACCGTGCGTTGAGCCGGTAAAAGCACGCTCGTTGTTTTAAACACGGTGGCGCTGGAGTCGCTGGAACCGATGGTGATGCGCAGACGGTCGCGGGGCACCACCCGGGCGGCTTCGATCCAACTATTGTGGCGGCTGTTGCTCACTGTAACCCAGTGCACTTCAGCGGGAATACGGGGACGTTCGCCTTTAAACGCCGCCAGTCGATTGGAAGTAAAAATCCAGAAGGGGATATTTTCAGGAGCTGTGGCCGCCGCTGCCCGCAGCCATGACCAGTAATCCATGTTGGTGAATTGCCGGTTCAGTGAATCGCTAAGTGAAATTTCAGGAAAGTTTTCAGCCAGCAGCCGCAGCTCATTTCCTGCGGTTGTAAGTGAGTCTATGGTTTTCTGCACAGAAAGAGTGAGAGGCTCGTTCATCAGCTCCGCACTGATCAAAATCCAGCCCGCTGGTCGGCTGACTTTTTGCTTTTGACGGCTCTGCCACCCCGGTTTGGCCAGCAGTAGCACCAGCAGACTCAACATCAGCAGACGCAAAACGAGCAGCCAGACTTCATCGATTTTTAAGCTGCGCAACTGGTAACTCCGCGAAGCCCGGAGGAATCGCACGCTGCCAATTTTCACGGTTTTGCCGCGTGTACGGCTCCACAGGTGAAGGGCGATGGGGACCAACAAAGATAAAAACGCAATCAATGAAATTGGCGAAAGCAACTGCAGCATGATTGTTTATTAAACTTTTTTGGTTCGATGCATGAGATAGTTGCGCAGAGCATAATCCAGCGGCTGGTTCAGAACACACTGCTCGTAAGCTATGTTTTGGTCGTGCGCACTCTGTTGCAGTTTTTGCAAGTGTTCGTCGAGTTGGTGTAAATAATCTTCCCGGCTTTTATCAGCATGCACCTGTACAGTTTCGCCGGTTTCCAAATCTTCAAAATTTAGATGGCCTTTATAGTTAAACTGCAACTCGTCGTTTCCCATAATATGAAACAGCAGCACTTCATTTTTATAGGAGCTCAGAACGCTCAGCAATTTTTGGATTTCGGACTCCCGTTCATACATATCGCTGACAAAAACGATGACCTCTCGTTTTTGAGTCACGGTAAAAATCGTTTCCAGCACTTGCCAGTCCGGCCAGCGGCCTTGCGGTGCGATGTTTTCCAACTGATGCAAAAAACGGTGTAAATGCTGATGGTCCCGCCTGGGAGGCAATTGCGAAACGGATTGGCCGTTTACCGCCATCAAACCGACGGCATCCCCCTGACTTCTGGCAAGATAAGCCAACGAAGCGATTAAAAATCTCGCGTAGTCGAATTTGGAGATTTGATTTTCCACATGCGACATGGAGGCCGTGGCGTCTAAAACAAAATTGATGCCGATGCTGGTTTCGATTTCCGATTCTCGAACGAAGTAACGGTCCGAGCGGGCGTACATTTTCCAATCTACCCGGCGCAGATCGTCGCCGGGCTGATAGCTGCGGTACTGGTTAAATTCCAGCCCGACGCCCGGTTTGGGACTCTGGTGCGACCCCAGCATGAAGCCATCCACCACGGTTTTGGCGATGAGCTGCAAATTGGCTATGGCGGCCAGAATTTGCGGGTCGATGAATTGGTAAGAAGAAACAGACATGGCTTTCTACGGCCGTTACACCAGTGGGCTGCGCGGTTCAGGCGTTTTGGCCAGCAGTTCGCGCGTGACATCGTCCGCGCGAATCCGCTGCGCTTCCGCTTTAAAATTGACCAGAATGCGGTGTCGCAAAACCGGCAAAGCCATGGCCTGCAGATCGGGCATGGTCACCGAAAAGCGATTATTCAGTAAAGCCCGGGCTTTGGCCGTCAAAATCATGGCCTGCCCGGCGCGCGGTCCCGCGCCCCAACGCACCCATTCCTGCACATAGGGTAAGGCCGATTGCGCGGGTCGGGAAGCACGAACCAATCGATTTACGTAATTCACCAGCTCGTCTTTGATCAACACATCCCTCACAAGCACCTGCACTTTTTGAATTTCTTCCGCGGCCATCACCGGCTTTATGTCCACAGAACCGCTGCCGGTGGTGGAAGACAGAATCCGAAATTCTTCTTCCTCTTGTGGATAATCGATGTTCACGTTGAGTAAAAAGCGGTCCAGTTGCGCTTCTGGTAGGGGATAAGTGCCGGCCTGCTCGATGGGATTCTGCGTCGCCAGCACAAAAAACGGCCGCTGCAGTGGGTAGGTTTCCCCGCCATACGTGACTTCGAATTCCTGCATTGCTTCCAGCAGAGCCGATTGCGTTTTCGGTGGCGTGCGGTTGATTTCATCCGCCAGAATGATGTTGGCAAATACTGGCCCGCGATTGAATTTAAAGAAGCGCTTGCCGGTGGTGTGGTCTTCTTCCAGGACTTCCGTACCGATGATGTCGGAGGGCATGAGGTCCGGTGTAAATTGAATGCGGTGGAAAGTGAGGTGCACGGCCTCAGCCAGGGTGCGAATCATAAGTGTTTTGGCCAGTCCGGGCACACCTTCGATCAAGCAATGCCCGCCGGCGATGAACGCAATGAGCAACTCGTGGATAGTCTGCTCCTGCCCGATGATCCTTTTCTGGATTTCCTGCTGCAGCAGCGTCAGTTTTTTCATCAATTTTCGCACCCGATTCTCGGTCAGGTCGGAAACGGCCACGGTATTGGGTGGATTGGTCATAGGTTTCTGCTCTGTTACGAGTTACAATTTTCAGCCAAATTGACGTACAAAATTAAACTAAAGGGGCGGAGGGAGCACGCGCCAAAGCGTGGACACCCAAATTTGAAAATGGATTAATGTGAAAATATATGGAATTTTCCTCCCAAAATTGGCAACGATTTTGGAATCGTAGCTACTCGCTTACTACGCAGAGTTCTATTAATTGTTTTAAAAAAAAACGGCAATTATTTGTGGAAGCCCCACCAGCGATTTCGCACCGTGGTATTGGGAATTATTGTGTTTGTGAAAATATGTGCGTTCTCGAAATCCCGCGCCTGTTTTGATTCACGTTAGTACTTATTCATCCTCCTCCAGAATAGTAAAAAATGCAAAGCGGTTTTTATTTTGCTGGGAAACACCGTCGGTTACCACCACTAAAAGCTCGTAATTTCCGGATGCTAATTTTGAAATGTCCATTTCAAACTGTTCCTGGGTGCGCGTGTCGGCGGACTCAAAATCGTGCGAAAGCGAGATCATTTCTTTTTTGGTCTTTTTGCGACCGTGCAATTTGGCTACCTGCAACTTGATGGTATAATGCGCACGATTTTCTTCATCCTTTTGCAAGTGATAAATTTCGAAATAAACTTTAAGCGCTTGTGGCAGGTAAATTTCGTTGTACGGGAGGATGGGAAATTTCAAACGCTGGCGACTTCGGCCTGTGGGAGAATCCACGCCAATGATCAAATCGCTGAGCTCCAGCACGTCCTGCTCAGTGGACAGCGGCGGTTCTCCCGCCACTTTCAGATCGTTGAAGCCTCTGGCCGCTGAATTGGGTTGAATAGCCGACGCTTCGGTCTGCAACTTTTGCTCCTCACTCAGCTTAAAAACTTCGGCGATGAAATGATATCCATCCTGGTTACGGTCATGCGGAAAAGTAAAAGTCGTGATATTTTCAAAATTGGCGTACAATTTATCGACCTTGCGGTCAATTTCTTTTCCTGTCTCACCTAAAACTCGTAAAGTGTGCACAACCTGGTAGCCGGTGGCGTCTTCTCTTAAGCTCACCGTGAGCGCTTTTCTCACGGCATGTGGATAGGTTAAAGCCACAAAAGCCATTTGCGGCTGATTGCTTTCGTCCAAGCGCCGCACCGACTGCACGATGAGGTCAACGGGCGGGGTATCTCTATCAAGGGTCGATCTGGCGTCCGGTACATTGCGTTGATTGACCATGTCTATCTCTAATAATCGAAAGCGGGCACGCAGATCCGCGAATTGATTGTCGCTGAATCCCTGTCGACCCTGACTTTGATACGCATTCCAGGCCTGGTCGAGCTCGAACAGCCGGTTAGCGAAAAAGTCGTGCAGATGCATCAGCTCGCCGTAATAAATTGTTTGCAGGATAGCTCCCGGTGTGATGCCGCCAGAGTAGCGGCTGGCAATTCTTCTAAAAGCGGAATCGGGAATGAGCTCCTCAACGCCGTTGCGCAAACCGAATGTCCCGTACCCTTCTTTCCGGCCAAACAAGTAAAAAGTACGCTGATCGGGTTCCAGGGTGGGGTAGAGCCAGAGCTCGAATTCCGGATTGCGGTTGTAGCGGTCCACAGCTTGAACGAATCTTTCTTCATCCCCTCGGTTGGCACGCTGGTAAAGATACAGCACATCGATCCAGCGTTTGTACACCAAACGATTGGAGCCGAGAATGCCGGAGGTGATATTATACGGCTGGCCAAATTTAATGTAGATGAGGCCGCGATCATCGGTTCCGTAAATTTTGTGTTTGGCTTTCTTGAAATTTTTACGTGCGTATGCAATGCGTTGATAGTGTTCGAGCAACCGCTCGTTTACCAGAGGGGTGGACGGTGTGGGGTCGCGTTGCTGCCAATAATCTCTGATTTCTTCATTTAGTGTGGTGTCTCGTTGCTTTAACATCTCCTGCCATTTTAGATATAACTCATTATCTAAAATAGCGATCATTTGATCGATGACGCTTTGAAACGCCGTCTCATACCGGGCTAGTTCTGTTTGTTTTAAAGCCCAGAAATACAGCTCACAGGCATCGGTGTAAAATTCTTCAGCCGAATTTTTAGTGGCGATTTCGATGAAATGAAACCCCAGTCGCGGATCGACCAGAAGATTTTTATCTAATGCAATTTTACCTGCTTTCCAGGTTTGCAAGGCTTCGCGCCACTTGCCATCTTTCAGTAACTTTTCCCCCTGAGCAAAATAATTCACTCCGGCTTGGTTTTGGGCGATGAGCCCGGACACCAAAATTAGCAACAGCAGGTTTGCCAGGTTACTAAAACGTGAGAAGTGTTTTCTTCTCATGACCATTACTCCACTTTTATATATTTATTTTAACTTACATTCCTCATTTCCACAAAACGAAAAAAACACACGTTTTAACATGCATTGTAGAATTGTTTTGCTGCAATGGAATAGAGAATTGTTCGTTTTAGAAAACAGCTCGTTCTTAAGTCTTGCGCTGACGAATCGGTCGCGTAGATAATACATCCTTGCACTATTTAATATACGTCTTCTACAATTTGCAACTTAAATAAAAAAATATCAAGTTTATTTTTTTTATGGCCGTCATCTCTGTAATAAAACCAGGTTACCAGCTCAATTTATTTCGAATAAATTCAGCAAGTTCATCCGCCATTTCGAAATGCTCTTCGACCGTGGGGTGGCTGCTGGTATTGACTGCGGAAAAGATGAAAGAAAAAACCCTGGTGTCGGCGAACTGTTTGCGAATTTGTTCTACGGCGGTTTGAACATATCCCGGCCAGGGCTGGCCAGGCAGGATGATGTCCATATTGCCCAACGTGCAGAAGATGGCCGCATTCGGATAAACTCTCCGAATTTGGCGAACGAAATCAACGTAAGCTTGAATGATTTGCATGGAGTCCGGCTTTGGCTGCAGCGTGTGGACGAGCCAGCTATCGTTTTGCAGTAAATTTACCACCACGGCATCCGGCTGCCATTTTGTGAAGTCCCATTTGCTTTGGGGATCGGTTGGATTTAAACGGTCGTAAAATTGCGGCATGATTAGCGGAAACCAGCTCACCATCAATCCGATACCGCTTTTTGATATGCAAACATAATCGGCGTTCAGCATGCGGGCGGTGATGGCGCCATAAGTTAGATAGTTGTTCTGTTTGGATTCATCTTTGGGATTGTCGCCCGGCCGACATTCGTTGGCCAGGCCGCTGGTGATGGAATCGCCGTAAAATTCCAGGCGCCGAACGGGTGGCGCGGGCGGTTTTACCAGGCGCTTTCGGGCAGCTAAAATAAATCCCTGGAACACGGTGGGTCCCGTGTCGGTCTCCGTTCGCCTAAAAATTTCAATTTTGTGAACCGTATCTTTTAAAGCGGAAGCTATTTCATAAAGATTGGTGTCCGGCAGACAATCCAGAATGATCGGATGTGCAACGTCATCGTCGAGGATGATCTGGTAAAAATTTTCGCCGCTTTGGTCCGTCATTTTTAATTTCAGTGACGATCCTTGAAATTTTGCAACGATTTTTGTCCCCGGCCAGAACAACACCGGCGCTTTGGGGTCACGGAAGTCGATGCGGCCAGAGTATTGAATTTTAGGGTCGTCCGCCGCGATTTCTGACTCAATAAACCAGAACCGAATGATCACGGCCCCGGCAAATAAAATCAGACCCGACCATAGAGTGATCTTTACGAATTTAATGGCGCTTTTCATAAATAACCAGAAACGATAAAATTGAAAATATTTCGGATGGCAGTGAAATGCTCAGGTTAAATCCAACCCGAACCCAGGGCCAATGCGATGCCGAACAGCAAGATCGAAACCAGCAAACGCACCGTGCGCATGGTGATTTTTTTGATGAGTCGGCTGCCGATGAAAACCCCCGTGAAAGCCGCGGCAATGGCGGTGATGAGCAAATAGGTGTTCTTCTGCGAAAACTCCACTGCGAAGCGCGAAGAATAGACAAAAATGCGGGTAATGTCCACGATGCACGAGATGGCGACGCCGGTGGCGATGAAAGTTTCTTTGGTGAGACCGCATTTGAGCAAGAACGCGCTGCGCAGTGCGCCCTGATGACCGGATAAACCGCCGAAAAATCCGCTGAGAACGCCGCCGGCTGGCAGGTACTTTTTGTCCAGCGTCAGATGGTCCAGTTGCGGTAAAATTTCCAGAAGCGCAAAGATCGTCATCAAAACCGCGATGACCACTTTGATGGGGGTGATCAAAAAAACGTGCCCACCAAGCGTGTAGTGCGCCAGAGGAGCCAGCTCTGCAAACCAGAGTAAAATTTTCGCGCCTAAGAATGCCGCCAAAATGGCCGGCATGCCAAACCGAATTACCACCCCCCAGTCGGAAAATTTGCCCAGCAAAATAAACTTAAAGATGTTGTTCAAAAGGTGCACGATGGCGGTTATGACGATGGCGGTTTCGACCGGAAAAAAAACCGCAAATACCGGCAAAAGCAAGGTGCCTAAACCAAATCCTGAAAACAGCGTCAATCCTGAAGTGACGAGCGCAGCAACCGCGATGATGAAATATTGCATGTTTCATTCAGTCTTAATTATGAAAAATTCAGGGAGCAATTGATGACTCTGTTGATTAAGTCATTTTTCCATCACTCTTCATGCTGAGCGGAGTCGAAGTATGATGAAAAAACAACGGGTTACGGCTATTCCAAAATTCACTTCGGGACTCACGCTGAATGTTTCTCGACTTAATCAACAGAGTCATTGATGGCAAAACTCAATTCTTCCGAACAATCTACTACATTTCGATTTTATTTGCAAATTGTTTGTGACCAATCCACTGTTGTAAATGCTTTCCACCTACGTGAGCTTCCCTGTGGGGTTTGCAGACACTCCCTAGATGCGTTTAACCGCATTGGTTGGCTGAGAATAGGAGTATGAATAACCCAGTTGAAATTCTGTTTGGATTGATATTTAGTGTCGGAACGAAAACTCGAAAAATGCGCAATTTAAGAGCCTCTTCGCGAAGGCGTCCCTTCGACAAAGCTCAGGACAGGTCCCGCCGAGCCAGGCCGGAATTCACCCTCGGCCAGGAGACCTTCGGGAAGACTGGATCGTTTTCGTTCAGGCACTAAATAAACCTTCATTATCCCTCATGCGACGGAGCCGCAGCCAAATTAATACCACCGCAGGTAACAGCGCGGCAACGCCGCCATCAAAATATGAAACGCAGAGCACGCCGAGGGCGCACAGGAGCACAGTGAAAGAAGAAATCATCTAAATAATAACAATAAGTCTGGCCGTTTGGAATGGTCAAAATGCTTTTCGCTTATTGAAATCAAAAACTCTGCAATTCTCTGCGTCCTTCACGCCTCCGAGTTACTGGCTTTCACGCGGTACCGATATTTGGCCACGGGAGTCCGCTCAGAAACATTGTTAAGAAACAAAGTTTTCGGGATAACAGAATATTAGGAATATCGAGACACGGCTCCATCCTGACGGCGGTTTGTTTTATCCATTGGCTGCAAGTTTTTCAATTAGGACTTTTCTGAAATGGGCTGAAAAACCACGAAAATTTTTTCTCAAATTGATACATCTAAAATGAAAAATTTTATTGACTTTTTTGGATATTTTCGTAAATTTGTTACTTCAATGAAACATCTATGAGGTCATACCGTATTTTGACAGCCATGCTCGGAACACCACTTTGGTGTCGTCTCATATTTGAATGTCAAGCTTGGATTCAATTTCAATTCCATTCTGAACCTCCTTTCATTTGACTTCCAGGATAAAATATTCATTTTATCTGAGGAATTCATGGATTTAATTATAAGGTAAAGGTAAAATTACATTAGTAATCAGTATGCAATAATTCGATTTCAATGGATGCAATTAATTGCACATTCACTGGATTCTTGATCTTTATTAATATGGTATTAAATAATGTTTCTATTGAATTTAGTGGATAAAATACTCAGACTGGTATAAAAATTGCTAAAATGCATACTTTAGCATTTTTTCATTTCTTTAAAGTCGAAATTGACTTCGTATTATAATCAATTGACGACAATCATATCATTTTTCCCGAAGCAAGTTTGCCACACAGGAGGGGCGACTCTTCGCATTGGAATATAAAATAAACAATCTGTTATACTCATCACAACTAAATCAGAACCGGGGGAAGGAGGGCTGAAACAATGGTATAAAACGAACGTGTGTAAATGACCAAAGAGTTTAAATTAAGTGGTAAACGGAATTTAATTATTCATCATTAAGAGAGGATGCAGTAATGAAAAAATTAAACATTATTCTTCTGGCACTTTTATTTAGTGTATTCAGCGTTTCTGCGGTACTCGGGCAGGTGCTTGAAATTGCCGGTACCGTAACCGAAGCCGAAACGGGGGAAGGACTGCCGGGAGCCAATATCGCCGTGAAAGGTACCAACCTCGGTACCGCTTCCGACGTCAACGGTAAATTCAATATCAGATTACCCAATTTCACGCAAGCGACCTTAGAAGTGAGCTTTATTGGTTTTAAGACCCTGGAGGTGAATGTCACCGAAAGCACCAATAATTTAGCCATTGCCATGGAAGAGGATATCTTGAAGACCTCTGAAGTGGTGATAACCGGTTTAGCGACTTCTGTCAAGAAAAGAAATCTGGCGAATTCAGTGGGCACGGTTTCTGCCAAAGAGCTGATTCCGGCGCCGGCACAAACGCTGGAACGCGCTTTGAACGGTAAAATAGCCGGCATCGCAATCAGTCAGAATACCGGGGCTCCGGGCGGAGGAATCAACGTTAATCTTCGTGGTCTGTCCACGATTCAGGGGGAAACACAACCGCTTTACGTGGTGGATGGTATCATCATCAGCAACGATGACATTCAATCGGGTATCGATATCGTTTCCGAAGCGACCGGAGCGGGCAGTGCTCGACCTCAAGGTCAGCCTACGAACCGCATCGCCGACATCAATCCCAATGATATCGCCAATATTGAAGTTCTGAAAGGCGCCAGTGCGGCAGCCATTTACGGCTCCAAAGCCACCAACGGCGTGGTGATCATCACCACAAAATCGGGTACGCCTGGTAAAACCCGCATCGATGTTTCGCAACAGCTCGGTTTTTCTAGCATTTTGAACAAGATCGGTACCCGTAAATTTACCGCTGAAACGGCTAAGGCTTCATTCGGAGACGAAGGATTAGCTGAATTTAATAAAAATGGCGGCAAATTTATTGACCAGGAAGAAGTCTTGTTCGGTGAAGAAGGCTTTATTACCGAGACCAGTATCGGAGTCCGCGGCGGCAGCGAAAATACGCAATTTTACGTCAGTGGTTTGATTCAGGATGAAGATGGTATTGTGAAAAATACCGGCTACAAAAAGTATTCAGGTAAAGTGAACGTGGATCATAAGCTGAGTGATCGCATCAAAGTTTCAGCTTATACTACTTTTTCCCGTACTGAATCACAGCGTTCGATTACGGGTAATGACAATACCAACACCACGCTCGGTTTTTCGCTCGGTTTCACGCCCAGCTTTATCAATTTGGAGCCGGATGAGAACGGCAACTATCCTGTGCATCCGTTCAACCCATCCAATCCTGTACAAACTCGGGATTTGTTAAGAAATAGCGAAAAAGTGTATCGAACCCTGGCGTCTTTACAGGCGAACTGGAGTATTTTGAAGTCACAATCACAAATACTCGATCTCATTGTTCAGGGTGGAGTGGACTTTTTCTCCATGGAAAACTTCATTTTTTCACCCAACGAATTGCAGTTTGAAGCCAATTCAGACTTGCCGGGCGAGACGGTTACCGGTGAAACCGAGAGCACTTTCTCGAATTTATATATTCATATGAACCACAGCTACACCACTTCTTCAAATATCATTTTCCGTACCACGGGTGGTATTCAATTTGAAAACCGCAACGTCAACAACGTTTTGGTCAACTCAAATGGGCTGGTACAGACGCAATCAAATGTCGATCAGGCCACCAAAGTGGATGTTTTTCAATCCAGAGAAGTGGGCAGAGAGCGCGGATTTTTTGTTCAGGAAGAACTGGATCTGAATGAAAAAATCTATCTGACCGCGGCTTTGCGCGGCGACGCCAGCAGCGCCAACGGCGACACCGATAAATATTTCTTGTTCCCGAAATTCTCTGGCTCTATTCGTTTGTCTGAGTACGGTTTCTGGGAAGGGCTCAGGAGTTTTTCTCCCGAATTCAAACTCAGAGCCGCTTACGGTGAAACCGGTAATCTGCCGCGTGCCAACCGTAAGTTTACCAATCTGCTTCCTGAAAACATCGGCGGCAACTCCGGTTTGGTTCCCTCTACCAGACGAGGCGATCCGGATATTCAGCCGGAAAGAACCAAAGAAATCGAAGTCGGCGTGGATGCCACTTTCTTAAATGGCAACGCCGCGCTGGAAGTTTCTTACTACCGTCAGAATATCGAGGATTTGATTCTGGAAGCGGACCAGCCGGGTTCCAGCGGAATCACCATTCTGGAAACCAATGCCGGTGAAATGAGAACCACCGGTTGGGAAATTTCGTTGGGTTTGACGCCCATCCGTTCGCAGAATTTCAACTGGACTTCGCGAATTAATTTCTTTACCACGGAATCTGAAATTACCAGCCTGGAAGTCGATCCATTTAACCTCGGCGGTTTTGCGACGTTCCTGGGCACCATGCGTATTCAGAAAGGATTTTCTCCCACCGCCATCGTGGGCTCCGAATCCTTTGACGATAATGGAAATGTGGTCAAAGTTCTGGGAGACCAAACTCCTGACTTTACGCTGGCTGTCAACAATAATTTCAATATCGGTAATTTTGAATTCAGCTTTTTGTGGGATTGGCAGCAAGGCGGTGACGTCATCAATTTAGGTAAATTGATCATGGATCTTGGTGGCACCTCGCCCGATTTTGACCAGAACGGCACCACCCGCTTGAACGAACTTGGCACCAAAACCGCAAGTTACGTAGAAGACGGTACTTACCTGAAACTGCGCGAGCTGAGCCTTTCTTACTCTTTTCCGAGATCCGTTGTCAGCAACTTATTCGGAGGGCAACTGTCTTACTTGAGAGTCGGCGTAGCTGGCCGGAACCTGCTCATGTTCACCGGCTACGACGGGTATGATCCGGAAGTAAGTCAGTTCGGTAATGTAGCTGTTGGCCGAGGCGTGGATACTTTGCCTTTTCCATCAGCGAGATCGTTTTACTTCAATATAGCTTTTGGAATATAAGAGTATAAAAGAAAGGAAATTAAAAAATGAAGATATTTAATAAATCAAGCAAATCCCTTCCATACGCGAGGGCGCTCGTTTTGGGAGTTTTGCTATTCGCCTTTTCATTCATGGGTTGTGAAACCCTGGATTTTTCAAATCCCAATTCGCCCGATTTGACCAGCGCTGATGTACAAACGCTTGTTACCGGTGCTGAGGGCTTTATGCGGGCCGATTTGGATGTTTATTTACAATCAGTCGGTACTCTGGGACGGGAAGTTTACTTCTTTGAACCAGCCGACCCCAGATTTACCGGCGAGCTCCTGTTTGGTCCCATCGATCCCGGTGGTTTCCTTTCCACCCGTCCCTGGGATCAGGCTTACCGAGTGACTTTTAATTGCAACGAGCTCATCAAGCGGGCGGCGGATATCGGCGGCAGCGAAGGCGCCGGAGTCGAAGGCGTTGCTAAAACCATCCGCGCTTATCAACTCCTGCTCATCCTGGGATACGTGGATGAAGACGCCCAGGGCCGCAGCATTCGCACCAACTTTGATGGCGATGTTTCCAAACCGTTCGCAACCAAATCCGCAGCGTTTGCGTTTATCGCCAACGATCTGGATGAAGCCTTTGCTGCGTTAAATAACGCCGGTTCTGCTTTTTCATTCAAATTGTCAAGCGGATTTGCCGGCTTCGACACGCCTTCCGGCTTTGCCAAATTCAACCGGGCTCTGAAAGCGCGTTTGGAAGTTTATCGCGATAACTTTAGCGATGCTTTGACCGCACTCGGGCAGTCTTTTCTCGATCCCAGCGGTGATTTATTAACCGGCGTTTACTACGTTTACAGCACTGCTGCTAACGATCGACTCAGCCCGGTTTTCGAAAATCCCGATTCTCCGGGTTTGAAACTGCATGCTCACATGAGCTTTGCGGCCGATGCGGAAGCCGGCGATCTCCGCCTTGCAAACAAAACATTCAAACGAGTTGTGGCGGATAAATTTGATGACCTGGAATCGGATCTGGCTGTGATTTTGAATTTTGAACCAGGAAGTACTTACAGCTCTACTTCTAAATTCCCCATGATACGGAACGAGGAGCTCATTCTTTTGCGGGCCGAAGCCAACGTCGGGTTGGGTAACTATGCAGCTGCAGAGGCGGACATGAACATCGTTCGCGCGGCTGCCGGGCTGGCGCCTTACAGCGGCACCGATGCCAGCAACGCGCTGGACCGCGTCTTGCACGAGAAACGCTACTCGTTATTTGGCGAAGGTCACCGATGGATCGATATGCGGCATTACAATCGTCTGGCGCAACTGCCCATCGATCGGCCAGACCGGAATGACAAGCAGATTCCCAGAATGGAAATTCCAGAAACCGAATTCAAGGAAAATTAATCCGTTTCTGAATACGATTCTATAGATTGTTTATTCTATTCCTGACGAGAAAAACCTTCCAGGTTTGAAAACCTGGAAGGTTTTTTTTCTTGATCGAGGCGGAATAGTTTATTATTTTAAAATACTCCTTAACTCATCGCACGGACAATTCACCTGGCCATTCACTTCATCAAGCAACGGGAATATCGACCCGGCAGGCTGCGTTATGGAAGAAAGATTTAACAATTGTCAAAAATCGGTCCTAAAGATAAGTCAGGAATTTTTCATCCGATAATAATTTTGGCGGGTTTTCGATTTTATATGAATTTATTAACCGAAGGCGTGGTGGACGGAAACACTCATTTTTGTTCATCTGGAGTGGCGCAGGAGCATGAAGTCGCTCGTTTTCGGTGAATTATAAAACACTTCCTTATGGTGGTACCAATATGCTTAAAAAATGCTATCATTTATTTTTCGGGAGCTTACTTGCCATTTACTTCATGGGTTTCGGTCAATTTAAGCACGAAACCGTCGAGCACTACCAGCAGGGCGTGACCCAGATGGAGCAGGGCCGTTGGCAAGCTGCTTTAAAAACCTGGCTTACTGCGAAAGATTCTCTGGACAAAATCGAGCGTTCCGACCCGCGAATTGGCCTGGCATTTATTAAACTGGTGACCGAAAAACAGGCAACAGACTACTACGAACAAGCCAGTGAAATGTATTTTTGGGGATTTTCACACTTCCAGTTTGGGCGCTACCAGGAAGCGGTAAAAAAAGAGCTGCAGCGGATTTCTCCTTTGTTGAGCAAAGAAGATCGCAAACGCTGGTTTAACTTATTTGATAAACAAGATCCCGAGATGGTGAATTTGATTAAAGGCTTCTGGACGAAAAAAGATCCTATTCCGACCACCATCGTAAATGAACGGTTGATCGAGCACTGGGAACGCATCGCGCATGTGAAAAATAAATACCATCTCGACAGCACCAATGTTTTTGGCAGCGATGATCGCGGCCTGGTGTTCATGAAATACGGAGCGCCCAGCGGTGTGTTTACGGGAAAATTGGGCGTGGACCAGTACGAGCTCATGCGCTGGATCAACGATTTCTTGCTGCGCCAGGAAATTCAACGTTTTAACACCCTGCCCGAAGTGGAAATATGGGTTTATCCCAACATCGGTAAAGGCCGCTCCACCGTCTTTATGTTCGGCAAAAAAGCCGGTTTCGGGAAATACGGTCTACGGTACGGCATTGAAGAGCTCATTCCGGACCGCGCCTTTCGCCGTAACAGCACCTTAACCACGCGCGGCATCTTACCGGGCAACATGCTGCAATTGATGTATTACAGCGAACTGCACCGCATCGACGACTATTTTTTGAACCGTTATCGTGAACTGGAAAGCCAGTGGTCCAATGCCCGAGCAAGCGGTCTTTTGAGTCCGGATTACGACGTGATACGAAGCTATCTCAGTCATTATCGCAGTATGGACAAGGCCCGGTCTGAATTCAAATTTTTAAAGCCGGATGCCACCGATGCCCTGGAAGGCCTCGATCCGTTGCTTTTGAAATATAAATATTTTCGCTACCTCGACAAAAATAATGAGCCGCGCATCAGCTTTATGGTGGTGTCCAATGTACAGAGTCCGGGAGAGCTCGACTTCACGAAATTTTACAAGGAAGCGGAAAAGTCCAAATATAAATTCCGGCACGTGCTGGTGGAATTCGATGAAAACTGGAACATTACGGAAAAAATTATCGACTACCCTTCCCTGAAAAACACCAACACCTCCACGTTCAGCATAAATCACTCTGCCGCCGCGGCAAATTATAGCCTCACCGCGGAACGGTTTCTTTTAGATTCTAGACTGCAGCAAATACAAGAATCGGATTTACCGGACACCACCAAAGTGCTCGGAATCGGAAGCGTGTTCACCGGCCACATCCCGCCGCTTTCAAATAATCCCGCATCATTTCAAATCAGCGACATCATTGTGGGCTCGGACTCGCCTGAACATTTAAACGAAAATCTACTCTACCCTTTTCCAGTCATCCCAGGTGATCCGGTGCGTAAAGTCGTGCCCTTGAAGATTTATCTGGAGTTTTATCATTTACAGTTGGATGAGAACCAGAAAGCCCGCGTCAGTCTGGAGCTGGAAATTAAACGACTGAAAGACAAAGGCAAAGTGGATAAGAAAAAAGAGAAATTAACCCAAAACCTCAAATTCGATTTCTCTGAAAATAATTTGCCCAAAATATTCGAAGTCGATATTTCTTCACTGGCGCCGGGCGATTATCAATTTACTTTGAAAGCAAGAGATGCGCAATCAAAACAGACGCGTGTGCGTATCGCGACTTTTCGAATTCTCGGTTAACATTATCTCCTCATTTTGACCTCGATCTGATCACCACATTTGCTGCCTGGATTTGTTCACGACCGGGCGTTACGAGATAGCACGCCAACAAGGCTTTGTGAAAAGTCAAAAACAGGGATTTTTGTCATTATGTAAGAATCATTTTTGTAGGACGTAATGTGCTGTTTAGTAAAAAGATTCTTCCAGAGTGACATCTACGTGTTTTTAAGTTTGGAGCTGTCTCAAGCTATTTTTCACACGGCCTCTAAAGCGTGAACACCCGCAATGATTAACACCCACACAACCGCCCGCGGGAAATTCAGGATTCCAGCATTCAGTGTCAAATTTGATAAGATTGAGATAACTTAATCATTTCTGAATGACGACCGATGCCATAGGCAGTGCCTTATAGTATTACTTCTGAACTTTTGCATTTTTTTACAAGAAAATGGCTAAATGACGCGAAGTGAATGACACGACCCGTCATAAAGTCATCAGGTCATTTGCCTTTGGCGTCATTTTAGACAGCAGCAATAATTCACCTCTGTCAATGACAGCGAGGCTTAATGACGGCTGATAATAGCACCATGGTTTGGACCACAACAAAGCAAGTCATTTAAACATTTGCGGCTCCGCCGCGCTAGGGATAAGCAGGTTGTTTAGAGATGAAATGGAATTTATCGAGGGCGAGCACGGTTTGTTTGTTAGCGGGTTTGATGTTTTCGGAGCCGGTTTTTTCGCAGAGCCAGCACGATTTTAATTTGCACCTGACCGCATTCAAGCAGGAGGTCGGTGCGCCAGTTGAAAAAAAATTGACGTCCTCAGGCCGCAGCTGGTTTTACACCGCCCTTCAAATCAATTATGTGCTGTTAAATGCCGTTGATCTGGGCACGACGTTCTACAGTTTAGACCGCGGCGCAAAAGAAGCCAATCCTTTTGCCAGAACCTTTATCAAGAACAGGCCGTTGGCCATCGTCATGAAGGCTGGAATTACCGGCGGGGTTTTGTGGGGCCTGGCGCATATTAAAAAAGAAGATCCTGCAGCAGCCTATTTAACCCTGGGTTTGCTGAACGTGGTTTACGGCCTGGTTGTGAAAAACAACATCGGGGTGTCGCTACAGCTTGGCCGCTAACTACTGCTTGCTCAATTTTATCACAACTCAAATTCCATCCCCTCTTCCGCCATGAAAAATCCTTTGGATTTCAGCAGGTGCCGGCTTTCGCTGTTTTCGTCCTGCAAAAGATTGCTGTGATTTAAATGCGTGAAATAAATTTGCACAGTGTGCTGGTCAACCAGTTCTTGCAGCAAAGCCATGGTGTCGGTGATCAACGGGTGCTTGATTTTCGAAAGGTCGCGGTTGGGCAGCTCTGCCGGTGAAAAAAAAGTGCCGTCTAGAAAGGCATAATCCACGTCTTTTAACAGTTCCGGCAGCGAGCGGTCCCAGGTTCTCCAGTGGTCGATGTCCGGAATGTAGAGCAGGCTTTTGTCAGGCCCGCGGATGAGAAATCCCACTGTATCCGAATATTCGTCCCGATGCGGCACCGGCAGCGCGGTCACCGTAATCTGTGGCGTCAGGGAAAATGTCCTGTCTGTGGTCATTTCATTGAGCACGATGTTTTTAATTCGAACAAGCTGGCTCCAGGGACCGTTTTGGGAGAGAAAGTGGGCCATGCGCTGGGTGCAAAAAACCGGCAGTTTTTTTGAGGAGAGCGCTTCGAAACCCAAATGCACCAGCCCGGAATAGTGCCCGATGTGCGCGTGGGTCAGGAGAATGCCGTCCACGGGATTGGGTGCCGTGCGCAGTTTCAGGTCGGCGTCTTGCTGAATGCGATGGATTTGCTCACGAATGTCCGGCGTGGCGTCCACTAAAAAAACCTGGGTGCTGGTGTAATCGATAATGGCCAGGGAGGTGACCAGCCGCTTGCGAGCCGGATTGTTCCAGGCGGCCTGGCAGTGCGCTTTCTGGCAGCCAAGCTGCGGCAATCCGCCATCCTGGGCAGTGCCGAGGATTTTGACTTTCACCATCATTTTCTCCGTTTGCTTTGAGGTCGGGTTAGCGGCCTGCCCGGCCAACCGGGCTGGCATTTTTGCGCGAGGGTTGGCATCGAATTCTTCGCTGCAGCTCAAGCACAGCGTCGCAACAAAAAGGATCACAAAAATATTCATGGTGGATTTTATGGGTTGTGATTGAAAGTGGAATTAGTTATTTTAAACTGTAGCGCAATGTGTATCAGGCATTTTCTTATTTATTGAAAATGGCGTTGGTTTGGTCAAACCTCTTTGTTCTTAATTTCAATTTTTAACCGAAAAGGGCGTAAGAAAAATATGATATTCACCTTGGCGTGGTAATTGAAAAGATTCTTACAGAATGACAATCACTCATTACGAGCAACAAAAATTATGTGCTTTTGTTTGTAAAAATTATTGAACCGCCACGCCAAAAGAATATAAAATAATTGTCCATCAAATGAAAGATAAACTTTACAATTATCTCAAAGCCCGAGGCGGCTGCGCGTCTTCAGTGGAAATCGTGGGTCAGTTGCTGAATATGCGCGGAGCGCGGCGGCATGTGGCTGAAAAAATTGTCGCCGGTATGGCCAAAAATCAACCTGTGTTCGTTTCGGACGGTTTGGGCAATTGGTATATTCAACCGCAGCCGGAAGGAGCGGAGACGCCTTTATCTTCGGTGATTTTTAATGTGCTGGAGCTGCGGGGCGACGCTGGCAGGCTGGCCCAGAGCCGTTATTTGCAGTTAGGCGTCCATCGTGTTCAGGATGGTCGGGTGATGGAAACCATTTTAAACACGGCGATTCGCGGTGAACCGGGAGGACAAACGGCCCTGCCAGTGAGGGACGCTGTGGCTAAACCTTGGCGCGAAGTATTGCCCAACTTGCTTTCGGTTTTGGAGGAGGGAGTACTGACGGCTTTTTCGCCGGTGGCGGTGCGCAATTTTCTCATTTCAGAAGCGTTGAATCTGTGCGGAGTTTTCCTGGCGCTGGAGGCGCTTTCGTTGAAAAAACTACTGCGCCGGTTGCGGCCGGAAAATAAAGTGCAAACCGCGGCCGAGGCTGCGGCCGTTTTGCAACTGCCTTTTTTAGAATCCGAAGAATTGCCGGACCTTTTATCCAACCAGACCAATTTGTTTTTTGCAGTACTTGAAAAATGCCGGGAAAAGGGTCTTGACAGTTTAGAAAAAGTGTTGGAATTTCAGCGTCCACAGAGCTTGCAGGTGAATTTGGAAGACAAGCAAATCAGCCGGCGCTTTTTAGAAAATCTTCCAGAAAGCCCGGGGGTTTATCTGATGAAGGACCATCAAGATAAGGTTTTTTATGTTGGCAAGGCTAAAAATTTAAAGCAGCGCGTGGGTTCTTATTTTCGTGCCCGCGAACAGGTGGACCGCAAAATGCAGGCGATCTGGCAGCGAATTTTTGACATCGAAATCATCGAAATGGGGTCGGAATTGGAGGCTTTTTTAGAGGAGCAGAAACTGATCAAAAAAAATCAGCCTGAAATAAATTTAAAAATAGAGGTGCATGCGAAATCCCGCAGTGAGTGGCATCCCAAAGATTTGATCATGGTCCTACCTGCCAGGATACCGTCCCGTCTCACGTTGTTTTGCGTGAGCTCGGAAGGCAAATGCGAGCGCATTCAAATTCACCGGCAGAAAGACCTTTCCCGCAGCGCACAGGAAAAATTGCGCAGACTGTTTTATCCGGCCAAAAAGCGACCGCCGGATGAATTACAGCGCGAGCAGGCAGAGCTGTTCTGGCGCTGGTTTGCGCAGCACCGGGATCGGGTCTCCTGGATCGATGTAAAAGAGCTGGCGGATTTTGATGCGTGCCTGCGTTTACTGGAAAGGTACCAACAGGGAGAAATCGCCGGCCAGGGTCGGATCATTTATCGAATGAACGGTTCCGGCAATTAACCTTGGCGGCAGAAGTTTATTTGCGGTATGGCTTGGTGCATCCGAGCTCATGGCAGCATCTGGATGTATCTGGCTTTGTTGGCGTAGGGCAGGTCTCTGAACCTGCGGATTTCATGCACGCGGTGTTTCGGCGGCAGGCTGTCCAAAAATCGTACGTACTTTTCACTCAGATGGTTTGTTTGGTAGTACCTCTCCGCTAACCTCCGGCTCTCGTAGTCAAAATTCTGACGCTCGAACAGATGAAATCTCAGCCACACACGATCGAAATTTTCCAGTTGCTTGGAAGGATTAAAATAAGCCAAAAAGAATTTGAGAATGAGGTAAGTGTCGATTTTAGCCAGCAGCTCTAAATCACGCAGGAATTCCTCGGTTTGCACTTCGGTCTCGCCAGAAATAAATTTCAGCGCAGCGTGAATGCTGTGATTGATTTCCTCTATGAACACCACGAAAGCCTGGATATTTTTTTCGTGCAGTCCCTGGCGGGGATCGAATTTTTCCAGCACCGAGATGATTTCATTCGAGTAGTAAATCGCCAAAAACAATTTGCCGTTCGCCGCCCGAAAAAACACCCGCGCTGAATCGGAGAGCTCCAGCGTTTCGGCGCCGCAGAATCGGTTGAGCTCACGAAAGCGTTTGCGTCCGATGACAAACTTTTCGAGATTGATTCCGCTGTTCATCTGGTAAGTACGCTCGGTGATGAGCTGGAGTTCTTTTAATAGCGACATGAGGGCTCAGGCCTGTGACAGGTCGCCACCGGCCTCTCCGTAAAAAATACGTCGAAGCACATGGTCTAAATTCGCAGGATGCTCATTGAGCGTTAAATAATTGTCGGACAAATTATTCAACGCCAACCGCACCAGGCGGAATTGCTGCGCCAGATTCGAAAGAATTTCTACCAGACGATATTTTACCGCTAATTTGTGCTTGGCAGCCCACCGGTAACTGCTGCGGCCCATCTCTTCGTAGTATTCGAAGCCGGGCGCTTTTCGGCCGTAAGTGGATTTACGGTAAATATAATCGGGAAAAATGCCGGTCAAAAGCAGCGTATAATTGCCGATATGACTGCGCAGCAAAAAAGCCTCAAACGAAGAAGCTTCCACGAAATCGATCATCATATCGGTCAAATATTGATAGGATTTGGGATGGTCGCGTGAAATGCTCATGGCCCGTTTTAGACTGCAAAATTCAGCCAGCATGGAGGCCACGTAATCGGCGAGATTCCGATCATCTAAATCGCGCTCTTTAAAAACCTTGCGGGTCAACAAATAAAAATACAGGTACGGCGAAATTTTGCTGAAGCCGGTTTGCTGGTTCAGTGAGTCAAACAGCAATTCGTGATCTAAAATGTCATCGCGGGATTCGTCGTCGGTCAATAGCTTGGCCACAGCTGCTTTGTTTTTATGATCTTTACCAAGCGTGTGCGCAATGAATTCGAAATCCTCTTTGGTAAATTTTTTTCGACAATTGGCTTTAATCAACTACAACACCACCTTCTAGATTAAATCAGATTATGGCAATATAAATTCGTCTCCAAAATAAGTACCTGAATTTGACGTTTTTTATTTCTTAAAATATATAAATCGTCAAAAAGTTCCAACTACTGAGTATGGTTTTTATTGCATTTAGAGTTAATTCTGTTCTATAATAACTTTAAAGGCAAAACAAGCTAATTGAGTAAAATTATCCCGAATGTATCATCACATTTGTTTCAAAACGGGATCAAGAGAAATGCCGCAAGTGCGATGATGTGCCGGCGAGAATCGGCCCCCTGAAAGGTGCTGCCTCATCAAAAACGAAGCCGGTTGGGAGGGCGGTTTCTCTGCAACCGACGTGTCTATTAGCCATGAATTCGCTCTTGACTTTTCAAGACCTTATGAATATATTGTGTTCCAAATTAGGGCATTTTACTAAACACGAACCTATTTAGCTACAGACATGCTTAGCAGTCTCAAGCGCTTGTCCAAACATTCGGCGGTGTACGGCGTGGGATTTATCATTTCACGGCTAGTAAATTTTATTCTGCTGCCGGTCTATTCACAAATTCTACCGCCGGACGAATACGGCGTGTCGGCTGTGGTTTTCACCTATCTCGGCCTGATGACCATCGTTTATACCTTCGGACTGGATGCCGCGTTTCTGCGATTTTATATTCTGAGCGAGGACCAAACCAAACAGCGGCAGATTTTTAGCAGCGCTTTGTGGTCGGTTTTACTCGTGGCCGGTCTGTTCACGGTCATCGGTTATTTTTATTCTCACGCCATTTCAAAGTTTTTCATTACCGAGGGCGAGCATACCGACTTGTTTCAAATCGGCTGTTTGATACTTTTTTTCGATGCGCTGGCTTTTCTACCGTTTTTGTATTTACGAGCAAAAGAAAAATCCACCCACTTTACGTTGATTAAATTCATCAATGTCATCATCAATGTCGGACTCAATTTTTACTACATCGTCTTTTTGCGCATCGGCGTCAAGGGCATTTTTCTGGCCAATGCCTGGGCTTCCGGCGTGACGTTCATCCTGCTGCTTCCCATCCTTTTCCGGCAAACTTCTTTGATTTTTATTTGGGACGAATTAAAAGAACTGTTGAAATTTGGGCTGCCCTATTTACCTTCCACACTGTCTGTGGTAATTCTGCAAACGATTGATCGATTTATTCTGGAGCGCATGGCCGGCCTCGACGTCACGGGGATTTATTCGGCTGGCTACAAACTGGGTATTTTCATGAGTTTGTTTGTGGCGGCGTTTCGCTTCGCCTGGCATCCGTTTTTTCTTTCCACATCCAAACAGGAAAATGCCAAAGCTGTTTTTGCAAAAATACTCACTTATTTCACTTTGCTGGCGGCGGTGCTTTTTTTGATAATTTCGTTCTTTATCGATGACATCGTGCGCTTCCGTGTGTTTGGCTACAGCCTGATCGGTGAAAAATACTGGGGCGGCACGCAGGTGGTGCCAGTGATTTTGCTGGCCTATTTGTTTTACGGCATATACGTCAATTTTGTGGTGGGCATTTATTTGAAGAAGAAAACCAAATATTTACCCATCATCACCGGCCTGGGGGCGCTGGCGAATATCATCGCCAATGTGGTGTTGATTCCGCCGTTCGGCATGATGGGATCGGCTTTTGCCTCGTTGATCGGGTTCTTAGTCATGACGGTGGCGCTGTATTTAACCGCCCAAAGATTTTACACCATCGCTTACGAGTTTGTGCGTCTGCTGAAAATAGCGGGCGTGGTGGCAGCGGTGTTTGCCGCGGGTTATTTTGTCCAGGGCAGCTGGACCAACGTCATCAAAATTTTATTGATTTTGAGTCTGCCCATTCTGCTCTATCTTACGGGGTTTTTTGATCGCAGAGAATTGAATGCCCTGAAAGGTTTGCTTTTCAGTAAACAAATCTAAAACAAAGTTTCTATTAATATGACCCTGAACAAAGATTTTAAAAAATATTTGTGGTTTGTTTTAGCTGCAGCATTTGCAATGCGAGTGCTTGGCATTTGGTACGGCCTGCCCGCTCTTTACAACTCCGATGAGCCCTTCAATGTGGTGAATGCCCTGAGTTATGGCGCCAAAAAGAGTCTGGAACCAACTTATTATGTCTATCCGGCCTTTTACTCGTATATTTTGCTGGCCGGCTATGGCGTCTATTATGTGCTTGGTAAATTTTTTGGCGCTTTTCAAACGGCGCTGGATTTTGGCGCGGCTTATTTTTTAAATCCAACTGGTTTATTTCTAATCGGTCGATTCCTGAGTGTGCTGATGGCTGTGATGACCATCTATCTGGTTTTTAAAATCGGGCAGCGCTTTTTCTCCGGCAGAACCGGTTTGTTGGCGGCGATTATTTTGACTTTGAGTTTCACCCATAGCGATCTCTCGCACTGGATACTGGTGGAACCGGCTGTCAGCCTGTTTACTGCCTGGGCTTTATTTTTGTTGCTGCAATATATTCAAGCTCCTGACTTAAAACGTAACCTTCTCACAAGTGTTGTGGCCGGCCTGGCGGTGTCAACCAAATACAATGCCGGCTTTATTTTTCTGCCATTTACTGTGGCGATTTTTTGGATCTACAAAAAACAGCCCGTGAAAGCCTTTTTGCATTTTGCACTGGGTGTTTCTGCGTTACTGTTCGGATTTTTATTGGCTTCGCCATACTGGCTGCTCTCATTTTCGAAATACTGGCAGGCATTCAGTTACACGCTGTCACATGTCAGCACGGGCATGGTTGGGCATATTAGCAGCTTGCCGGTAATCTGGCCGCTTTGGGAGCTCATCTATCAGGATTGGACCATCGGGGTTTTGATGGTTGCGGGCTTCATTTATACTTTATTTCAGCGGGATAAAATTAAAATTTTATTGCTGTTATTCGTTTTGCCAACGCTGCTTTTGATCGGAACCTGGCAGCGAACCGGCGTTCATTACCTGCTGCCGGTATTTCCGGCCCTGGCTCTGCTGGCAGCCATTTTTTTAAAGGATATTTTGCACCATATTTCGAAGAGAAGTGTTCGATATGCGTTATTCGGGCTGCTGTTTCTGCCGCCGATGATTAAAATAGCCTACCAGGATTTGCGTTTAACACAAAAAGATACTCGCACTTTTGCGAAAGAGTGGATAGAGACCCATATTCAAGAGGGCAGCGTCATCGGCTATGAAAATTATGTTTACGGTCCCAATCTTTTCGATCCGGGACGGTTTGTCAAAAATAGTGCGGAAAGCGCCATGCTACCATTGGCTTTAAAAGAGCGACTGCTCAAAGAGAAACACCTGCGGATTTCGTATAATTTGATCAATCTCAGAAAAGATTTCAAGCTGAAAAATGCGCCTAAGAATTCATCTGCCAAAAACGCGTATTTTCGACAATTAGTGGAGATGCGCCTGCCAAAACTCGGCACCATTAAAAGAGCAGGCATCACGTATCTCATCGCTTCCAGCGACAATTACCGGCGCTATTTTGAAGGACAACCCCCGGAAAAAGGCACGCTGCTTTGGGCGAGCTATCAAAACGGCCGGCGTTTTTACCAGAGTATGTTCGAGTCCGACGAAGCGCACATGCTGCAGGCATTTCGCCCCTCACTCTGGAACCTGGGTCCGACCATCCGGATTTACCAATTTAAACCCTAACGCGGCGGAGCCACAACTAGATTTTTACCACAGAAAGACACGGAATTTTCACGGAAAAGTTTGTTGATGTTTTTGTTCCTTCTGGTTCCGCGACACACCGGGTTTAATCCGTGCTAATTGTTTTTGTTCAACGTGCAAAAACTTTGTTAAAAAAACAAAGTTTTTCGTGATAATAGAATAAAACTGCCATGGTTGAAGCTGAAAACTACCCACAAAAAAACATCGCTGCTCAGCCGCTTTCTCTGGTTTACCCATTTGATTGGCAGGGGTTAGAAACTTTCGACTACCGCCGGGACGGCCAGGGCGTTCCTATGGTTGCCATGGGTCAAAAACGCGGCCTGGTTTATCATCCCATCACCATCGCGCAGTATGGGTTGTTCAATTTGCAAAAATTTGCCCTTCATGGGAATGAGAATTATAAAAAAGAGGTGCAAATTTGCGTGCGCTGGCTGCGGGAAAATATCCAGCCCTGGAACAATGAAATCAACGGCTGGGTGTTCGATTTCGATTTGAAATTTTACGGTCCCGAAGCACCCTGGATTTCGGGTATGGCACAGGCACAGGGGATTTCGCTTTTGCTGCGCTCGCAGACACTGTGGCCGGACGATGGCATTCTGAAAATGACCCGTCGTGCCTTTCAGGCTTTTTTGCAGCCCGTGAGCCAGGGCGGGGTAGTGACGCATTTTCCAGACGGCTCGTTGATATTTGAAGAATTTCCCACCGATCCACCGTCGCTGGTTTTAAACGGACACATTTTTGCTCTACTGGGTATTCACGATTACGCGCAATTCTGGCAGGAGAAAGCGGCAGACGAGCTGTTTCAGGTTGCGGTTGCCGGCCTGAAAAAGAATATCGAAAGATACGATACCGGCTACTGGAATTGGTACGATCTTTATCCGCTACGCCGGCGGCTGGCGTCCCCCATGTATTTGCAGGTACACGTACGCTTGCTGCGTATTCTGGCCGATTTGACCGGCGACGTTTTTTTTCGGGACCTGGCAAGAAAATGGCATAACTATTTAAGAAATCCAGCATCGCGAATACGATGGTTGCTGGGTAAAATCGCAGAAAAAATCAGGTTGAAATAGTGAACACGGTTTTGATCCTGGCTTACTATTTTCCCCCGCTCGGAATGGGTGGAACGCAGCGCGTAGCCAAATTTGTGAAATATCTGCCGCAATTCGGGTGGCGTCCGTTGGTGGTGACGGTGAAGGACGTCGCTTATTATGCCAAAGATACCACTCTTCTGGAGGATGTGACGGCGGCAGAGGTTTTCCGCACCGGTTCGCTGGACCCGCAGCGTCTGCTGGCGTGCTTTGCTCGAAATAAACCTGCCGTAACGACCACTCCCGATGCCTCGAGCCACAAACGGTGGCGTGTGCTCAACAAAATTGCCGGCTGGGTTTTCATTCCCGACTTGAAAGTGTTGTGGCTGCCGTTTGCATTTGTTCGTGCTTTCAGAATCATTCGGCAACGCAAAGTGGAGTGTCTTTTAACCACATCACCGCCGCATTCTACCCATCTAACTGGCTGGCTGCTCAAAAAGCTCACCGGCATCCGCTGGGTGGCAGATTTTCGTGACGGCTGGTCGCAGGGGGATTTCCAGATAGAGCCTGCCCGGCTGCATCGCTGGCTGAATCGAAAATTAGAGCAGAAGGTGATTCAAACTGCGGATGCGGTGATCGGCGTTTCGGCCGGACTGGTGCAAAAACTGGCGCAATTGAATTTGGAGGTTGAATCGAAATTTCATCTCATCACTAACGGATACGATCAGGAGGATTTGCTCAAAATCAAATCACCCGCGGCTAAGGATAAATTTACCATGACTTATTGCGGCAGCGTTTCTGCCATGGCACCGCTCACGAGCCTTGTTAACAGCTTGCACCGGCTCCTGAAATCCCAGCCTGACTTGCGGGGAAAAATGGTGCTGGAGCTGGTGGGTTTGGATTTAGAAGGCAAAGTCACCAGCCAAGTTCATCAGTTCAGATTGCAGGATGTGGTGCAGCAGCGGGGGTATGTCAGCCATCTGATGGCTTTAGAAACGATTCTGTATGCCGATTTATTATTGTACCCAATCGCGCCCCGGGCCACTCAAAATTTTATTCCTGGCAAAACCTTCGAATATTTGGCTGCGCGAAAACCCGTTTTGGCTTTGGGGCCAGCGGTGGAGGGCGTTGAAATTTTGCGTGCGCACAGTTCTGTGGAACGGGTTGATCATGCCGACACGGACGCCATTCAAAATGTGATTCTTACACATTTTAATGAATTTTACAACCGCACTTCAGCGGATGTCGCTGAGTCGGACATTTCCGTTTTCGAAAGAAAGGCCCTGACCGAAAAATTGGCCGCACTTTTAAAGTAGAAGTCTTGAAATATCTTTTTTGAGATTTAGGTTGAATATTAAAAAATAAATGATTAATTAAATAGGGATTCAGGGTGACATTTTAGTGTACCTCTACTCGACCTCTTCTAAATTAAATTAATGGATCCAAGAAAAATTTTTGGCAACAAAACTTTAAACTTCGCTCACCGCGGATTTACGGAACGAGCGGTGGAAAATACCCTTTCGGCTTTCCAGGCGGCACTGGAGCTCGGCGTGGATGGCATCGAATTGGATGTGCGCACCTGTAAAACCGGTGAGGTGGTGGTGATTCATGATCCCACCGTAACCCGGCTCACCAACGGTCGCGGATTTGTGAAAAGCAAAACACTGTCGGAGTTAAAAGCCTTACGCATCAAAGGCGTGGATGGTGAATTCGACGAGCAAATTCCTACTCTGGCAGAAGTGCTGGACCTGGTGGGCGAAAAGACGATTCTGAATGTGGAAATAAAAACCAAAGGCTTGCCCAAAGATCACATCGAACAAAAGGTGGTAGATGTCCTGCGAGCGTACGCTTTGGAGTACAAATCCATTATTTCCTCGTTTAATCCCTTGGTCCTGCGCAGAATCAAAAAGATCGATGAAAAGATCATGTCAGGTTATTTAATCGACAAAAACTTCAATGTACGCAACTCGGAAATCTCGCTTTCTAAATTGGCCGGCGCTAGAGCTATTCATCTGGAATGGCGGCTGGCCACAGAAAACTTGATTCAGAAAATCAAAGATTCTGGCTACTATTTGATGGTTTGGAGTGTCAACGAACCTAAAATGATGCAGCGCTACCTGCAGTTGGGAGTGCATGGCATCATCACTGATCGCTCAGATTTATTGAATGAATATCTTCGGGGAGAAAGATGAATCGTTTGCTAAAAGTATTCATGTTAATCGGTGTGGTTGGTACAAATTCACTTTTATTCGGTCAGCCCATCGCAGCCGATACGCCCAATTACCTCTGGCCAACCAACGCTAGCAGCTATTTGACTTCGGCGTTTTCCGAATACCGCGGACGACGGTTTCATGCCGGCATCGACATCAAAACCTGGGGTAAGATTGGCTACGAAGTTTATGCCATTCGACCGGCTTTCGTTTGGCGCATTTCTGTATCGCCTTTTGGTTACGGCAAAGCGCTCTATCTAAAACTGGATACCGGCGAAATTGCGGTGTTCGCCCATTTGTCCAGATATTCCGATAAAATTCAAAAGATTGTGGAGAGGGAGCAAAATCGTCGCGGCCAGTACCGCATAAACAAATATCTCAAACCCGGCGAGCTGCCGGTAGCCCAGGGTGAAATCGTCGCTCACACCGGCCAAACCGGCATTGGCGCACCGCATTTGCATTTTGAAATACGCGACGCCGGCAACCGGCCAACCAATCCGTTAGCCAAAGGATACACACTGCCGGATAAAGTGAGCCCCATTGTTACCCGCTTGAG
Source organism: bacterium (assembly GCA_046757025.1). GTDB lineage: Bacteria > Zhuqueibacterota > Zhuqueibacteria > Oceanimicrobiales > Oceanimicrobiaceae > JBHHXN01. The sequence continues at coordinate 3,265 of JBHHXN010000035.1, read as the reverse complement.
CATGTCACCGTTGGACGCCAACTCAGAAATCAACGGTGATTTTAAACCGCTGATTCTGCAGCCTAAATGGCTGGCTCCGGGTGAATACGAGATCCAGGCAATCCCCATGATCTGGGGAAATGTGGGATTGGCCATCGCTTGTTACGACAAACAAACCAACGGTTCCAATCGCTTCGGCTTGTACCAGTTCAAATTGTTTGTGGATGATGAGCTTCATTTTCAGTTCCAATATGATAAAATGAACTTCAATGAAAATCGCATGGTGGAGCTGGAACGAGATTACCGATTGTACCGCCGCTCTTTTGGTCGTTTTCATAAATTGTATAAGGACCGTCACAATTTTCGATCGATTTACACGCCCAATAAAAGCTGGGCCGGTGTTTTGCGGAGTGCAACGTTAGAATCCAGGCCCTATCTTTCACGAGTGTATGATGACCAGCAGATACCCAAAAAGCTGTTTGAATCCGGTTTGCTATTCCCGGGTCAGCATCAATTCCGAATTGAGGTGTCGGATTTTTTCGGCAACGTCAGCACCGTCAAGGGGACGTTTCATGTGGGGGATTCCTTTGATATTCAGCCTGAAATCCGTGAAAGTGAAAACCAGATGGTGAGTGTTACAAATATTTTTACCTACGATTTGAGAAAAATAAAAGAAGTACATGCGTTCGTTCTGAAAAATCACCGCTGGCAACCTGTGAAATGGATATCGACACGGCAGCCGGAAACGCTTTTGGAGAAAGGTGGCAGCGGCACCAACCCAGACGTCGAGGATATCGAGCCCTTGCTGATGCTGAAAAAGCCGCAAGGCAAGCCATTTATTTTGAAAATCATCGGTTATGATCAATTTAATTCCAGCTCAAATCCTTATTTTTATGTGGAATCCCAACCGAAGGCGAGATCCGGAGCTCCGCAGTTGAGCTTTGATTATGATTATTATGATGATTATTTAAGACTCGTGATACACTCCGGCAATATTCTTCTGGAGCCGCCAAAGATCGTTTTGTATCACAGTCGCCAGGATTCCAGTTTGATCAGTTTAAAGCAGCTCGATTTGAAAGAATTTGTAGCCAGAATTGATTTGCGCAAATTAAAAAAGAGTGTCAATAGTTTGAAAATTACTTCGCGCTCATTATCCGATGAAATTTTCACTCACTGGGAACAATTCTCCGCCAGCCGCATCAAACCGAATGAATCTAAAATGCTGTTTTCAGAAGATCGCAATTTTTGGATCACGTTCTCCCAAAATTCTTTGTACCGTCCCATTTACAATCGCATTTCCGTGGACAGTCTGGGTGCCATCGGCAACACGGATATTGTGGGAAGAGTTTACCACGCCGAACCGCAAGACGTACCCTTGAATCAGGGTGCGTCCATAACCATGCGATATGATCAAAGAGAATTGCATCCGGAAAAATTAGGGGTTTATTATAAAACCGCCAAAGGCAAATGGGTGTTCATCGATAACAAGCTGAATGAAGCGAAGCAGACCGTCACCGCCAAAGTGTTTAGTCTGGAAAAATTTGCCTTGGTTCGCGACGAGGTGCCGCCCGAAATAACCAACATTCGTCCGGGTCACCATGCGCACTTAAAATCTGCCACTCCCATGATTTCGGTGAATGTGCAGGATCGACTGTCTGGAATCGCCAGCGAAAAAGATGTGGTCATACGTTTGGATGGCCAGAGATTGATTGCGGAATACGATCCCGAGCGCCGACAGGTGCTCTATCAGGTGAAACAACCGTTAGCAAAAGGGCGGCATGAAATAACCGTTTGGGCACAAGATCGCTTAAAAAATGACGCCTTTCGAAAAACCTTTTTCTGGATCGATTAAGATAAGTCAAAGTGATTCCCATAAAAGATGACAATCCCCGATTAGCCGCGCCCTTTGTGACGATTGCATTTATCGTGATCAACGTGCTGGTCTTTTTCTACGAGTTAAATACTGGATTGGCAGGAGTGATCAATCGATTTGGTCTGAGGCCGAGTGTGGTCGTGCAGGGACAAAACCTCGAGACTATTTTCACTTCCATGTTTTTGCATGGAGGATTCATGCACCTCGCTGGCAATATGCTTTATATGTGGATTTTTGCGGACAATGTGGAAGGCTATCTCGGACACGGAAAATTCATCGTTTTTTATTTTTTGTGTGGATTCGCGGCGGTAGCAACGCATATCTTTTTCAGTGGTTTTTCAACTGTACCCATGGTGGGTGCAAGCGGCGCGGTCTCTGGTGTGCTGGGCGGGTATTTGATTAAATACCCGCGCGCGCGGGTGCTGGTGGTCATTCCCATAATCTATTTTTTGACCGTGCGAAAAATCCCTGCGTTTTTGGTGCTGGGATTCTGGTTTCTGATCCAACTTTTTTCGGGAGTGGGTTCTTTGGGCTACCAGGGCGGCGGCGTTGCCTTCTGGGCGCACGTGGGTGGGTTTGTGGCCGGAATTGTTTTGATCCATCTGTTCCCTGCAAAACGGCGGGTGGTATCTTACTTCTGATTTTAGCGATACGTACCGAAAGGCCGCGACAGGGGGGAAGGCGTTTTAGGAATGACGCCGGCTCTTATTTTAACAAATTCGCAATGTAAATGCCGATGGTCAGCCAGATTGGGATGGAGATGATCATCGCCCAGTTGATGCCCTGCAGCGTCCGGATAGATTTCCCCATATTTTTCTTTTCCAGCGCACGTTCGATTTTAAGCTTTAACTCCGCAAGGTCGATGGGTTTGATCAAGTAATCGAAAGCACCTTTTTTGAGCGCGTCCACCGCCGAATTGACTTCGGGGTAGCCGGTGAACAGAATGACTTCGGTTTTATGATTCAAATCTTTGAATTTATCCAGCAAAGCCACGCCGTTCATTTTTGGGAGTTTGAGGTCGGTAATCACTAAATCGATGGGAGTTTTCTGGAATTTTTCCAATGCTTCTTCACCGTCCCGCGCTGTGATGGTATGGTAACCCCAGCCGTTTAACATATCGGACATCAGTTCCACAATATGCTCTTCGTCATCTACGACCATTATATTGTTCATGATACCACCTCAATATTTGAATAATTATAAAAATGAAATGAATATTAAGATTGTGTTGTAATTATCGACTGATTACAATCTTACTTTAGGTTAACTTTTTTCAAGGAAAGGTCAAAAATCATCTGAAAACGGTTTAGAAAAATCTTGACTTTCGAATAAATATTTTGTATAATAGAAACCGTTATCGCGGGGTGGAGCAGTCTGGTAGCTCGTTGGGCTCATAACCCAAAGGTCGGAGGT